>NZ_LWRX01000028.1:0-4399 GCF_001683835.1 Ralstonia sp. RL
GGCCTCGATGAAGTACATCTTGGTGCGCTCCGCGCACCGGCGCTCCCGTACCGGATCGGTGCGCGGAGCGCACCCTACGCGGTTAAGCTTACTGTTCTGGAATACATTCATGCCCCACATCCCCCAAATCAAAATCCCCGCCACCTACATGCGTGGCGGCACCAGCAAAGGCGTGTTCTTCCGCCTGCAGGACTTGCCCGCGGCCGCGCAGGTGCCGGGCGAAGCGCGCGACAGGCTGCTGTTGCGCGTGATCGGCAGCCCCGACCCGTACGGCAAGCAGATCGACGGCATGGGCGGCGCGACTTCCAGCACCAGCAAGACCGTCATCCTGTCCAAGTCCAGCCGTCCCGGTCACGACGTCGATTACCTGTTCGGCCAGGTCTCGATCGACAAGCCATTCGTCGACTGGAGCGGCAACTGCGGCAACCTGTCCGCGGCAGTCGGATCCTTCGCCATCAGCGCCGGATTGGTCGATGCCGGTCGCATCCCGCAAAACGGGACGGCGACCGTGCGCATCTGGCAGGCCAATATCGGCAAGACCATCATCGCCCATGTGCCGATTACCAACGGCGAAGTGCAGGAGACCGGCGACTTCGAACTGGACGGCGTGACTTTCCCGGCAGCGGAAGTGCAGCTCGAATTTCTCGATCCTGCCGATGAAGGTGAAGGCGAGGGCGGCGGCGCGATGTTCCCGACCGGGAACCTGGTCGATGACCTCGACGTGCCGGGCATCGGCACGCTCAAGGCGACCATGATCAATGCCGGCATCCCGACCATCTTCGTGAACGCCGAAGCGATCGGCTACAAGGGCACCGAACTGCAGGACGACATCAACGGCGATGCCAAGGCGCTGGCGATGTTCGAGACGATCCGCGCCTACGGCGCGCTGCGCATGGGGCTCATCAAGAACATCGATGAAGCCGCCAAGCGCCAGCATACGCCGAAGGTCGCGTTCGTCGCCAAACCGGCCGATTATGTCGCGTCGAGCGGCAAGCAGGTGAAGGCTGCCGACATCGACCTGCTGGTGCGCGCGCTGTCGATGGGCAAGCTGCATCACGCGATGATGGGCACGGCAGCGGTTGCGATTGGCACCGCCGCCGCGATTCCGGGCACGCTGGTGAATCTTGCCGCGGGCGGCGGCGAGCGCAACGCGGTGCGCTTCGGTCATCCGTCCGGCACCCTGCGCGTCGGCGCCGAAGCCAAACAGGTCAACGGCGACTGGAGCGTGACCAAGGCCATCATGAGCCGCAGTGCGCGGGTGCTGATGGAAGGCTGGGTGCGCGTGCCCGGCGATGCTTTCTGAGCACGTTGAGTTGATGATGAATAAGAAAAAGCGCACCGACATTTCTCGATGCGCTTTTTTTTATCCAAGTAAGTCGTTTGTAAGTAGCCCTATCCAAACTTGAAGCCATAGACAGGAGCGGTGCGCATCGCGGCGCACCCCGCACAAATAATCCTATACGTCGGAGACGCCATGAACTACGCAGACTTCTACCAGCAATCCGTCAACGATCCCCAGTCCTTCTGGGACAACGAAGCCAAGGCCATCGACTGGCATCAGCCGTATGCGCAGGTGCTCGATTATTCCAGGCCGCCTTTCACCAGATGGTTCGTCGGCGGCACCACCAACCTGTGCCACAACGCCGTCGACCGCTGGGCGGAAAAGCAGGGCGACAAGCCGGCGCTGATCGCGATCTCGACCGAGACCGGCAGCGAGAAGGTGTATTCGTTCGCGGAACTGCAGACGGAAGTGATGCGCACGGCGGCCATCATGCAGACGCTCGGCGTGGGCAAGGGCGACCGCGTGCTGATCTACATGCCGATGATCGCGGAGGCGGCGTTCGCGATGCTGGCCTGCGCGCGCATCGGCGCGATCCACTCGGTGGTGTTCGGCGGCTTCGCCTCCAACAGCCTGGCCACGCGTATCGACGATGCGAAACCGAAGCTGATCGTCTCGGCCGACGCCGGTTCGCGCGGCGGCAAGAGCGTGCCCTACAAGCCGCTGCTGGACGAGGCGATCAACCTGGCGCAGCACAAGCCGGCGCATGTGCTGCTGGTCAACCGCGGGCTGGCGCCAATGCAGACGGTGCCGATGCGCGACGTCGACTATGCATCGATGCGCGAGCAGCACATGCATGCGCAGGTGCCGGTGACCTGGCTGGAGTCGAACGAGCCGTCCTACATCCTGTACACCTCCGGCACCACCGGCAAGCCCAAGGGCGTGCAGCGCGACGTCGGCGGCTACGCGGTGGCGCTGGCGGCCTCGATGAAGTACATCTTCTGCGGCAATCCGGGCGAAACCTATTTCTCCACTTCCGACATCGGCTGGGTGGTCGGGCACTCGTACATCGTGTACGGCCCGCTGATCGCCGGCATGGCGACCGTGATGTACGAAGGCTTGCCGATCCGGCCGGACGCCGGCATCTGGTGGAGCATCGTCGAGAAGTACAAGGTCACGCGCATGTTCTCGGCGCCGACCGCAGTGCGCGTGCTGAAGAAGCAGCCGCCGGAATTCATGAAGAAGCACGACCTGTCGTCGTTGAAGGCGCTGTACCTGGCGGGCGAGCCGCTGGACGAGCCGACCTCGCAGTGGATCGCGTCGGAGCTGGGCGTGCCGATCATCGACAACTACTGGCAGACCGAGACCGGCTGGCCGATTTTGTCGATCGCGCGCGGCGTGGACGACCGGGCGACGCGCCTGGGCAGCCCCGGCGTGCCGATGTACGGCTACAAGGTGAAGATCCTCAACGAAGCCACCGGCGAAGTGTGCGGCCCCAACGAGAAGGGCGTGGTGGTGATCGACGGCCCGCTGCCGCCGGGGTGCATGCAGACCGTGTTCGGCGACGACGAGCGTTTCGTGAAAACTTACTGGTCCAATTTCAGGGAGCCGGCCTATTCGACCTTCGACTGGGGCATCCGCGACGCCGACGGCTATTACTTCATCCTCGGCCGCACCGACGACGTGATCAACGTCGCCGGCCACCGCCTCGGCACGCGCGAGATCGAGGAGAGCATCTCCAGCCATCCGAACGTGTCCGAGGTCGCCGTGGTCGGCGTGGAAGACAAGCTGAAGGGCCAGGTCGCGGTCGCCTTCGCGATCCTGAAGAACCCCGAGCCCGCCTCCACCGCGGAGGGCCGCAAGGCGCTGGAAGCGGAAGTGATGGCGGTGGTCGACAAGCAGCTCGGCGCGGTCGCCCGTCCGGCGCGCGTGCACTTCGTCACGCTGCTGCCGAAGACGCGTTCCGGCAAGCTGTTGCGCCGCTCGATCCAGGCACTGTGCGAAGGGCGCGATCCGGGCGACCTGACCACGATCGAGGATCCGTCCTCGCTGCAGCAGATCAAGGCTGCGCTCGCCGCCTGACAGCCGGCCGACATCGGCGCGCTGGCGCAGGTGTTTTCCAATATCACGCAGCACCTGGGGCGGCCGATCCGCGCTTCAAGGATTTGCCGGTCATTGCGCTGACCGCCAAGGCGATGAAGGGCGACCGCGAAAAATGCCTGGAGGCCGGCGCCAGCGATTACGCATCCAAGCCGGTGGATGCGCAGCAGTTGCTGGCGCAGTTGCGGACGTGGCTGAACAAGTGAATGCGGAACCGCCCGGCGTGCAGGCGGCCGGACGGAAGGCGCGGGCGCCGCGCGCTATCCGGCTGTGGCGGCTGCGGCGGCTTCAATCGATCGTCGCCACCACCGGCGCATGATCGGACGGCTGCTCCCACCTGCGCGGCGTCTTGTCGATCGCGCAGGCGCTGCAGCGCGCGGCCAGCGTATTCGACAGCAGGATGTGGTCGATGCGCAGCCCCATGTTGCGGCGGAACGCCATCATGCGGTAATCCCACCAGCTGTACGTCTTTTCCGGCTGCTCGAACAGCCGGAACGCATCCTTGAGGCCGAGATCGATCAGACGGCGGAACTGCGCGCGCTCCGGTTCCGAGAACAGCACCTGTCCCTGCCATGCCGCCGGATCGTGCACGTCGCGCTCTTCCGGCGCGATGTTGTAGTCGCCCAGCAGCGCCAGGTTCTCATGCGACTGCAGTTCCTCGGACAGCCAGTCGTGCAGCGCATCCAGCCATTTCAGCTTGTACTGATACTTGTCCGAACCGACCGCCTGGCCGTTCGGAATGTAGGCGCACACCACGCGCATGCCTTCGATGGTGGCGGCGATGATGCGCTGCTGTTCGTCCTCGTAGCGCGGATTGTTCCGCACCACCTCGCTCATCGGATATTTCGACAGGATGGCGACGCCGTTGTAGGTTTTCTGGCCGGTGAACACCGCCTGATAGCCGATCTTTTCGATGTCGCCCACCGGGAATTTATCGTCGGTGAGCTTGGTCTCCTGCAGGCACAGCACGTCGACCGGATTGTCCGCCAGCCACTGCACGACCTGCGGCAGGCGGGCCTT
>NZ_LWRX01000247.1:0-133197 GCF_001683835.1 Ralstonia sp. RL
CCTTGTCGCGCACCACCAGTTCCTGCGCGAGCCGTTTGGCCACATCGGGCACGGGGCCGGTCGTGTCCTTCAGGACGATCTGCACCTGCCGTCCGCCGGCGGTCGTGCCGTGCAGCTTCTGATACGCCTTGATGCCGCCTTCCATCTGCTTGCCGTAGTCGGCAAACGGGCCGGAGAAGGGCGCGATCAGGCCGATCTTGATCGGCTCGTCGGCAAGCGCCGGCAGGCCGGTCATCAGCGCGGCGGCAACGGCGGTCAACAGCAGGGCACGGCGTTTCATGAGGGTCTCCAAAGGTTGATCGGCAAGCGTGGGCCGAGAAACCGCAACGGCGTCGCGTGCGCGTGGCGATGATCCTAAAGGCTCTGTGTTCGCATTGCAATCGAGTGTTCGGATTGTGAACAACTCGCGCCAGAGTCGACTACTTCGTGTGCTTGCGTTTGGCCGGCGGGTGGCCGGGTTCGCGCCATTCGTCGGCTTCGTCGTTGAAGAGCGACGACACCAGCGCGCGGAACCACCGGCTGCGCGCGTCGTTGTGGAATTTGCGATGCCAGTGCTGCTTGAGGTCGAAGCTGGGGAGTTCCAGCGGGGGCTCCATCATGCGGATGTTGGCGTGCGATTGCATGAACGACAGCCCCACCGCGTGCGGCACCGTCGCAATCAGATCGGTGCGCGCAAGAATGAACGGTATGCTCATGTAGTGCGGCGTGAGCAGCGTGGGCGTGCGCCGAATGCGCTTGCGCTCGAGGAAGCGTTCGTACAGCTCCTGGCTGCGTCCTTCTGCGCGCACCACGGCGTGACCGTATTCCAGGAACTGCGCCATCGTCAGCTTCGTGTTGCCGCCACGCGTGACGGGGTGGTCGGCCCGCACGATGCACGTGAAGTAGTGCGTGAACATGCGCTGCTGGAAGAAGTTGTTCTTCTTCAGGTCGGGGAAATAGCCCAGGGCGAGGTCCAGCGAGCCGGTCTCGAGCGCCCGCTCGATCTGCGCCGGCGGCAGCGATACCGACTGGACCGCCGCCCGCGGCGCGGCGCGTGCCATCGCTTCGACGATGCGCGGCAAAAACACCATCTCGCCTACATCGGAGAGCGCGATCGAAAAGACATGCGTGGTCGTTGCCGGGTCGAACGCGCCGGTGTCGAGGATGCCCTGCTGCACGCGTGCGAGCACATCGCGCGCGGCGGGGATAAGCGCCATCGCACGCGGCGTGGGCTCCATGCCGCGCGACGTGCGCACGAACAGCGGGTCATCGAATGCCGTGCGCAGTTTGGCAAGCGCCGTGCTCACGCCCGGCTGGCTCATGCCGAGTTGCTGCGCGGCCATGCTGACGCTGCGGGCGTCGTGCAACGCCAGCAGGATCGGCAGCAGGTTCAGGTCGAAAGCGGGCAGGGCGGACATGGCAGCACCACTATCTGGATGGGCGATAGAGTGTATCCGCACTATCCGGTTATGCGATATGGAAAGCGTGCCGGGATGATTCCGGTCGAGCGTGCCGGCCGGCATGGCGCGACAACGCGTGGCCCGACGATGCGCGTGCATAGGCAGCAAGCTGGGTCACCGCAACCCTACGTCAAGCGGAGGCAGGGCCTAGACCAAACGTTGGCGCGGGTTTCATCGCCACGCCAGATTCGCGGGTGTATAGTCGGACAGCAGTCGACGTTCAAGAAGGGGGCACTCGAGATGGACACTTCGCCGGCGGGCCAATACAAAGGCTTCGACATTTATCCGTTGGCTTTCCAACATGAACGCACGGCACGCTGGCCCGAGGCCAGGGAAGACCGCAGCTACAACGCAGCCGTGATGATCTGTCGGGCGGGGGAGTCGCCCGAGCCAGGGCAGACCCAGGTGTTCCGCCTGTCGGGGGACCAGCAGTTCACCAACATCGGCGACGCCCGTGTGGCGGCGCTGCGCTTTGCCGAAAGCATCATCGATGGCGACGTGCCGGACCTGTCGCTTGCCGCGGGAAGCACCTGAAGCGACGCCCCCGCCCGTGATAGAATAATAGGCGAATCCGGCCCGCCGCCGCGCCTGCCGTGGCCGGTGGCAGCCGAATCCAGCACCGGGGATTACCCCGCGCCGAGCCGGGCGGCGCGCATCTGCAACCGCCACCCATTCTTCGCTCTCGCTTGCACCACACGGCGCGCGCCAATGGCGGGCGCGATTTGTGTTTCGTGCAATTCGGTACCCCCCAGGCCCGCTGTCCGGGCAGATGATCGCGGCGATACGCTGTGCACCCGTGGGTGTGAAGCGGGATTCGGGTGGGTCATCACATCATTGCAACCATCGGCGCAGCTGCGTGCTGCATACAAAGGAACGAGTTTGGCCAAGGAAGAACTGATTGAATTTGAAGGGGTGGTGTCTGAAGCACTGCCCGATAATCGTTTTCGCGTGCAACTGGAAAACGGCGTGGAGATCTGGGCCTACGCATCGGGCAAGATGCAGAAGCACCGCATTCGCATTCTCGCGGGCGACCGCGTGAAGCTGGAGATGTCGCCGTACGACCTCACCAAAGGTCGCATCAACTATCGGCACAAGTAACGGCTGGCAAGCCGTCAAGACGCTCGCCAGACGGGCGTTTCGAAGGAGCCGCGCCTCCGCTGGGAGCGCGGCTTTTTTATTGTTGTTGCGTAAGCAGCGTTAAATTTCGTTGATCTGCTCATAACTTCCGGTATCATGCCGTCTGTCTGCTGACGGGGGGTGTGTAGTTGGCAGCGCTCTGAAGCGCGGGCTTGCCGGGATCGGCGGGTTGCGTCCTGCCCCGGTGGGGCGCCACGCGCATCAGTTTCCAATAAGCGCAAGGTCCGCCGAGTGATCGGCCGGACTCCTAATCGCGCGTTCATGCGCCGACCGGGCGTCGTCTGACGCTGAGAGCCGTTCGGTGTTCAGTGTGTCAATCAGCTCACATCGGAAAGGGATACCGCACAGGTAGGACGGCGCTCGTCTACCACATCTGGGCGTCATGTTGCGTCCGAGGGAACATAAAACACATGTTGGAAACCACAGCAGCACAGAAGGCGGCGCGTATGAGCCTGCGCGCCAAGGTGGGCCTGGTGGCGGCGGCAGCGCTGGCCGGCCTGGGGATGCAGTCGGCGCTGGCGCAGGCTACGCGCCCGAAGGCTCCCATCTACGGCGTCACCCTCGATGACGTCACCAACATCAACGCGATCGTGGCATCGCTCACGCACCTTCCGTACAAGCCGACGGTACGCGTGGTGTTCGACCCGGGCACCTCGGCGGCCGACTATTACGCGCCGCTGGTCAAGCTCCATCAGGTGGCCTACGTCATGGGCGAAGTGATGGATTCGTACTATTTTCCTGTCGACTCCAGCACCTACAGCGCACGCACCAAGGAATTGGTGAGCACACTGAAGAACGTGGTCGATGTGTGGGAAATCGCCAACGAGATCAACGGCGAATGGCTGCGCGCCAACCCGAGCGGCCCCACGGCGACAGCCACGGCGCAGGAGCAGGCAATCGGCCAGATGGTCGGCAATGCGTACGACATCGTGAAGGGCGCGGGCGGCCTCGTCTCGGTGACGATGTACTACAACGACGACGGCAAGGGCACCAACTGCTACGAGTTGCCGATGGATTCGTGGCGCACCTGGGCGACGAACTTCCTGCCGGCCCGTGTGCGGCAGGGCACCGATTACGCGCTGTTCAGCTATTACCCGTACCAGGACTGCCCGGGGCTGAAGCCAACGTGGACGAGCGACTTCAAGCTGCTGGAGAGCATCTTCCCGGCGGCAAAGGTCGGCTTCGGCGAGATCGGCACGTCGAGCACCTCGGCGCCGACGTCGGTGCAGCAAAGCCTGCTCAAGTCGTACTACCCGATGGGCACCACCACGATGGCAGCGGATCCGCGCTTCATCGGTGGCTACTTCTGGTGGAATTACGTCGAGCAGATGCTGCCGTACACAACGAGCTCGTACTGGAGCCTGCTGAACAACACCATCAAGCCGCTGGCGGCGCCGCAATAGTCGCCACGGCAACCTGTATCCAAAAGGGGGATATACGGGACCCGGGTCGATGTCTGGCCCGGCAATAAAGAACCCGCGTCGGCCTGTGCTGACGCGGGTTTTTTTCTGGCGCGCCGGATCAGCCGCGCGAGGCGAGATACGCGCGGAACTCGTCGGCGACTTCCTTGTGCTTGAGCGCCAGTTCGACCGTGGCCTTCAGGTAGCCCAGCTTGCTGCCGCAGTCGTAGCGCACGCCCTTGTAGCGGTAGGCCAGGACCTGCTCGGCCGACAGCAGCGATTGGATCGCGTCCGTCAGCTGCAGTTCGCCGCCGGCGCCGGGCTTGAGATTGCGGATGTGGTCAAAGATGCGCGGCGTGAGGATATAGCGGCCCACCACGCCCAGGTTGGACGGCGCGTTCGCGGGCGCCGGCTTCTCAACGATGCCCGACATCTTGATCACGCTGCCGTCTTCTTCCCACGGGCGGCCATCGACCACACCGTACGAACGGCTCTGCTCGCGGTCGATCTCTTCCACGCCGATCACCGAGCAGTTGTAGTGGTCGTACAGGTCGACCATCTGCTTCATGACGGGCGGGGTGCCGTCGAGCAAGTCGTCGGCCAGGATGACGGCGAAGGGCGTGTCGCCGACGAGCTTCTCGGCGCATTGCACGGCATGGCCCAGGCCCAGCGCTTCGGGCTGGCGCACGTAGAAGCAATCGACATGCGACGGCTTGATCGAGCGCACGACCTCCAGCAGGGCGGTCTTCTGCTTGGCTTCGAGCTCGGCTTCGAGTTCGTAGGCCTTGTCGAAGTGGTCTTCAATGGCGCGCTTGCTGCGGCCCGTGACGAAGATCATCTCGGTGATGCCGGCAGCCATGGCTTCCTCCACGGCGTACTGGATCAGCGGCTTGTCCACCACCGGCAGCATTTCCTTCGGACTGGCCTTGGTGGCCGGCAGAAAGCGGGTGCCGAGGCCAGCAACAGGGAAGACGGCTTTGGTGACACGTTGCATCGTGGTTTCCTTGACGACGTTTGATTCTGACCCGACGGCTCAGGCGGCCTGCACGGGCAGGCGTGCAATCTGGGCTTCCAGTTTGGCGAGCGTGGCTTTGAAATCCGCCAGACGCTTCTGTTCTTGTTCCACCACCGCCGCCGGCGCGCGCGCGACGAACGATTCGTTGCCGAGCTTGCCCTCGCACTTGGCGATCTCCCCGCGCAGGCGGTCGATTTCCTTGGACAGGCGCGCGTGTTCGGCCGCGACGTCGATCTCGACCTTCAGCAGCAGCTTGTTCTCGCCGACGATGGCGAGCGGGGCGCCGGCGCCGTCCTGCTCCATGGCCGCGGCGTCCGTGTAGACCTTCACTTCCGACAGCTTGCCGAGCGCCTGCACGTAGGGGGCGGCGGCCTGCAGGAACTCGGCCTCGCCGTTGGCGTACAGCGGCACGCGCTGCGCGGGGGAGATGTTCATCTCGCCGCGCAGGTTGCGGCACGCATCGACCAGGGCCTTCAGCTGCTGCACCCATTGCTCGGCCTGCTCGTCGATCTTGCTGAGCACGGCGCGCGGGTACGCCTGCAGTGCCAGGCTTTCGGTGCCGTCGCCTTTGGCGCGGCCGGCCATCGGCGCGACCTTCTGCCAGAGCTCTTCCGTGATGAACGGGATGATCGGGTGGGCCAGGCGCAGCACGGTTTCGAGCACGCGCAGGAGCGTGCGGCGGGTGGCGCGCTGCTGCGCGGGCGTTCCGGTCTGGATCTGCACCTTGGCGAGTTCGAGGTACCAGTCGCAGTATTCGTCCCAGACGAACTTGTAGATGGCGTTGGCGATGTTGTCGAAGCGGTAGTCGGCAAAGCCTTTTTCCACTTCGGTTTCCACGCGCTGCAGCAGCGAGACGATCCAGCGGTCGGCCTGCGAGAAGTGCAGGTAGCCTTCCGGGCCGCAGTCACCGACGCATTCCTGCATGCCGCAGTCCTGGCCTTCGGTGTTCATCAGCACGAAGCGCGTGGCATTCCACAGCTTGTTGCAGAAGTTGCGGTAGCCCTCGCAGCGGCTCGGGTCGAAGTTGATGCTGCGCCCCAGCGTGGCGAGCGACGCGAAGGTGAAGCGCAGCGCGTCGGCGCCAAACGCCGGAATGCCTTCGGGGAATTCCTTGCGCGTGCGGGCTTCCACCTTGGGCGCGTCCTTCGGGCGGCGCAAGCCGGTGGTGCGCTTGGCCAGCAGCGGCTCCAGCGCGATGCCGTCGATCAGGTCCACCGGGTCCAGCGTATTGCCCTCGGACTTGCTCATCTTCTTGCCTTCCGAATCGCGTACGAGGCCGTGCACGTAGACGGTGTGGAAGGGCACTTCGCCGGTGAAGTGCAGGGTCATCATGACCATGCGCGCCACCCAGAAGAAGATGATGTCGTAACCGGTGACGAGCACGGTGGACGGCAGGAAGTGCTTCAGTTCCGGCGTATCGGCCGGCCAGCCCAGCGACGAGAACGGCACGAGCGCCGACGAGAACCACGTGTCGAGCACGTCGTCGTCACGCTTGAGCGCGCCGGTGTAGCCCTTTGCCGCAGCTTGCGCGCGCGCCTCTTCTTCGGTGCGGCCGACGTACACGTTGCCCGCGTCGTCGTACCACGCCGGAATCTGGTGGCCCCACCACAGCTGGCGCGAGATGCACCAGTCCTGGATGTTGTTCAGCCACTGGTTGTACGTGTTGACCCACTGCTCCGGCACCAGCTTGATCTTGCCGCTCTGCACCGCGTCCAGCGCCACTTCAGCAATGGAGCGGCCGGGGAAGCGCGTGCCTTCCGGCGCCGGCTTGCTCATGGCGACAAACCATTGGTCGGTCAGCATCGGCTCGATCACGACGCCGGTCCGGTCGCCGCGCGGCACCATCAGCGTGTGTTTCTTCACCTCGGCCAGCAGGCCTTGCGCTTCGAGGTCCGCGACGATCTTCTTGCGTGCATCGAAGCGGTCCATGCCGGCATAGGCGGCCGGGGCGTCGGCGACGATCTTCGCGTCCAGCGTCAGGATCGACAACTGCGGCAGCTTGTGACGCTGGCCGACCGCGTAATCGTTGAAATCGTGGCCCGGCGTGACCTTCACCACCCCGGTGCCGAATTCGCGGTCGACGTATTCGTCGGCAATCACCGGAATCTTGCGATCGGTCAGCGGCAGGTGGACGAACTTGCCGATCAGGTGGGCGTAGCGCTCATCGTCGGGATGCACCATCACCGCCGTGTCGCCGAGCATCGTCTCCGGACGCGTGGTGGCGACCGTCAGGTGCGTCAGGCCGCGAACCGTATCCGCCTCGACCAGCGGATAACGGATGTGCCAGAGCGAGCCTTCCTCCTCCTCGCTCACCACCTCCAGGTCGGAGACGGCGGTGCCGAGCACCGGGTCCCAGTTGACCAGGCGCTTGCCGCGGTAGATCAGGCCCTGCTCATACAGGCGCACGAAGACGTCGGTGACGGCGCGCGACATCTTCGGGTCCATCGTGAAGTATTCGCGCTCCCAGTCGATCGAGGCCCCCATGCGGCGCACCTGGCGGGTGATGGTCGAGCCCGATTGCTCCTTCCATTCCCACACCTTTTCGACGAACTTCTCGCGGCCCATGTCGTGGCGCGATACGCCCTGGGCATCCAGCTGGCGTTCGACGACGATCTGCGTGGCGATGCCCGCGTGGTCGGTGCCCGGTACCCACAGCGTGTTGGCGCCCGACATGCGCGCGTGGCGCGTCAGGCCGTCCATGATGGTCTGGTTGAACGCGTGGCCCATGTGCAGCGTGCCCGTCACGTTCGGCGGCGGCAGCTGGATGCAGAAATCCGGCTTGCCGGCTTCAAGCGTCGCACGGGAGACGCCCATCGCTTCCCACGCTGCGCTCCACTTCTGTTCGATGGTGGCGGGTTCGAAACTCTTGGCGAGGGCTTGGTTTTGATCGGTCATGCTGACAGGGGGCGCAAAAAGCGGCGCAAAGAGACGTTTGGCCCAGGAAAATGGCGGGCGAAAGCCTTGAATTATACGGCCTGTCCGCGTTGCGCACGGGCTGGAGGCCCCCACCCCTCGCTATAATTCCGGGATTCCGCAAAGGCTCCTCCGCATGTCCGACCTGCTCGCCAACCTGAACCCCGAACAACGCGCCGCCGTCACACTTCCCGATGAGTCGGCGCTGATCCTGGCGGGGGCGGGCAGCGGCAAGACCCGCGTGCTGACGACCCGCATCGGGTGGCTGATCCAGAGTGCGCGGGTGTCGCCGTCGGGTGTGCTGGCCGTCACCTTTACCAACAAGGCTGCCAAGGAAATGACGGCCCGTCTTCAGGCCATGCTGCCGATCAACACGCGCGGCATGTGGATCGGCACGTTTCACGGCCTGTGCAACCGGTTGCTGCGCGCCCACTACCGTGATGCCGGTCTGCCGCAGACGTTCCAAATCCTTGACACGCAGGACCAGCTTTCCGCCGTCAAGCGCCTGCTCAAGTCGCTCAATATCGACGACGAGAAATTCCCGCCCAAGAACGTCCAGTACTTCATCAACGGGGCCAAGGAGCAGGGCTTGCGTGCGGGCGATCTGGAAATCGCCAACGAATTCGACCGGCGCATGGCCGACCTGTACGCCGCCTACGATGCGCAATGCCAGCGCGAAGGCGTGGTCGATTTTGCCGAACTCCTGCTGCGCTGCTACGAACTGCTGCGCTACAACGACGCCATCCGCGCGCACTACCAGCGCCGCTTCAAGCACATCCTGGTCGACGAGTTCCAGGATACGAACAAGCTGCAATATGCCTGGTTGAAGCTCCTGGCCGGCCTGGGCGAGCCGGGCGTCACGCCCAACGCCATCTTCGCCGTGGGTGACGATGACCAGAGCATCTACGCGTTTCGCGGTGCCAATGTCGGGAACATGGTCGACTTCGAGCGCGAATTCCGTGTGCAGCACCGCATCAAGCTGGAGCAGAACTACCGCTCGCACGGCAACATCCTCGATACGGCCAACCACCTCATCGCCCACAACTCGCGCCGCCTCGGCAAGAACCTGCGCACCGACGCCGGCCATGGCGAGCCCGTGCGCGTCTACCAGGCCGCCACGGATGGACAGGAAGCCGGCTGGATCGTCGATGAGATCCGCGACCGCATCGCCAGCGGCATGGCGCGTTCCGAGATCGCCATCCTGTATCGCAGCAATGCGCAATCGCGCGTGATCGAGCATGCGCTGTTCTCGGCCGGCATCCCGTACAAGGTGTACGGCGGTCTGCGCTTTTTCGAGCGGGCCGAGATCAAGCACGCGCTGGCGTACCTGCAGTTGCTGGAAAACCCGGACAACGACGCGGCGTTCGGCCGTGTAGTGAATTTTCCGGCACGCGGGATCGGGGCGCGGTCGCTCGAACAGCTTCAGGATGCAGCCAGGCTGTACGGCATTTCGCTGGCGGCGTCGGTGCCGTACCTGACGGGTGCGGCGGGCACCAAGCTGGCCGCGTTCGTGCGCCTGATCGAGCAGATGCGCGCCGATACGCGGCAGATGACGTTGCCCGAGGTCGTCCAGCACGTGATCCACGCGAGCGGCCTGATCCCGCATTACCAGGGCGAGAAGGAAGGGCTGGACCGCATCGAGAACCTGCAGGAACTCGTCACGGCGGCCCAGGCCTTCGTGGCCGAGGAAGGCTACGGCGTGGACGCCATCGCGACGGCTTTGCCGGTGCGCCACGACGCGATGCTGCGCATCGAAGGCGGAGAGAGCGATACCGCCTCGGAGCTCGTCACCGACGAAGCGCCGGCCGAGATGACGCCGCTGGTGGCATTCCTCACGCACGCGTCGCTCGAGGCCGGCGACAACCAGGCGCAGGCCGGCCAGGACGCCGTGCAACTCATGACCGTGCACGCGGCCAAGGGGCTCGAGTTCCACGTCGTGTTCATCACCGGGCTCGAAGAGGGCTTGTTCCCGCACGAGAACAGCCAGATGGAGATGGACGGCCTGGAAGAAGAGCGCCGCCTGATGTACGTGGCGATTACGCGGGCGCGCGAACGGCTGTACCTGTCGTTTGCGCAAAGCCGCGTGCTGCACGGACAGATCCGCTACCACATCCGTTCACGCTTCTTCGACGAGTTGCCCGAGGAAACGCTGAAATGGCTCACGCCGCAGCATGCGGGATACCAGGCCACGCGCCGCGTGACGGCCGAATCGGCCTGGGGCAAGGACTGGTTCAAGCGCCCGGAACGCGGCGATGAAGAGGCTTATACCGGCACGCGCCCGACCGGCGGCATGGACACCGGCAAGAACTACGCCGACGCCAAGCGTGCGGAGGCCACGGGCTTCCGCGTCGGCCAGTCAGTGTTTCACAACAAGTTCGGGGAAGGCGTCATCACGACGCTGGAAGGCGAGGGCGCCGAGGCGCGCGCCCACATCAAGTTCAACCGCCATGGCGTAAAGGTGCTGGCGCTGGGCATCGCCAAGCTGGACCCGATCAACTGAACATCGAACGGGCCGGGGGGGGGTATCGTCAGACCGCCGTATCGGTCGTCTGGCCGGCCGCTTGCGTGACGTTGAAGCAGCCACGGTAGGTCGCGTAGAACGAGCAGTACAGAATCGCCATCACCAGAATCCGGTACGGGGTTGCGATGAGCGGGGCAATGTTGTTGGCATCGCTCGATGCAAACAGGGCATCGATGAACAGCGGCACGGCGATCAGCAGAATCGCCACCAGCACGCCGTACACGATGAACGCCCCCCGGTTGCGCCATACGGCCATCCAGCTGAAGAACAGCGCCTTGCCGACCGGGATGCCGTGCCATGCCACCAGCAGCGGCGCAAACCAGAACAGCATCGCCACCGGGATGTACAGCACCGAGCCCATCACCATGGCCAGGTAGAACTCGCGGATGGCGTCGGGGGAAAGCGGCTTGTCGCTGAGCACGGTCATCAGCGTGTCGACATCGACCATCGTCATCAGCACGCCGCTGACGACCAGCAACAGCACGCCATAGATGCCGCCCAGCTTGAGCAGGCTGCGCATCGCATCCATGCCATACGACCGGAAGCCCGCAATGAGCGAGGCCGGGCCGACCCGCTTGCCAGCGACCGTGTCGCGGCACGCCGACATGAACCCCACAAAGATGGCGGGGTTGACCAGCAGGATGGCGAACACGCCTGCCGGCGGTACCAGCAGCATCAGCAGGTTGGCGGCAAACAGGTACATGAACAGCAGCAGCAAAAAGCCGATCGGGTTCTTGCGGAACAGCCACGCGCCCTGGCGCAGCCACACGTAGCCTTGCTTGGCCGGTACTTCGATCAGTTGCATGGTTGGGGTAGATTCAGAATCAGGCCGTGGGCCCGGACGCGTTCGCGCAGCACGCGCTCGAAGTGGGTCGGATCATGCGGCTTGAGCAGTTCAGCATCGCGCGGCAGATAGAAATCCCACAGGCGCGAGACCCAGAAGCGATACGCCGCGGCGCGCAGCATGTCCTGCCAGTGTCGTGCCTCGGCAGCGGTGAACGGGCGTACGGCGTGGTACGCCTGGAGCATGGCGCGTGCCCGCGCGGTATCCAGCACGCCGGTGGCCAGGTCGATGCACCAGTCGTTGACCGTGACGGCGACGTCGAACAGCCATTTGTCGACGCCGGCGAAGTAAAAGTCGAAAAAGCCGCCCAGGCGTTCCGGCTCACCGTATTGCGCCGGCTCGAACAGCACGTTGTCGCGGAACAGATCGCAATGGCACGGGCCTTCGGGCAGCGCAGCGTAGTCGGCGCTGGCGAAGAAGCGTTGCTGGTGCGCGAGTTCGCTCTCGAGCAGCGCCCGTGTGTCGCCATGCACGAACGGCGCCACGTCGGGCACCACCTCGTTCCACCACGGCAGGCTGCGCAGGTTAGGCTGATGACGCGGATAGTCGCGCCCGGCCAGGTGCATGCGCGCCAGCATGTCGCCGACGATGGCGCATTCCGACACCGTCGGCGCGAGGTTCGAGCGGCCCGAGAGGCGCGTCACCATGGTTGCCGGTTTGCCGTTGAGCGTGCGCAGGATCTCGCCGTCGCGGCCTGGAATCGGCGCCGGCACGCTGATGCCGTGCTGTGCCAGATGCTGCATCAGGTACAGATAGAACGGTAGCTGCTCGAATGTCAGCCGCTCGAACAGGGTGACGACGTATTCATGCGTCCGCCCGTCCTTTTCCGTGGTCAGGAAGAAGTTGGAGTTTTCGATCCCGGAGGGAATGCCGCGAAACGCGCGCACGGCGCCCACATCGTATTGATCCAGCCAGAGAGCGATCTCGGCGTCGGAGACCGGGGTGAAAACAGCCATGCTTCAGGAAGGGGAGACGGGTGGAGGAGAATGCGCGGCAAGCCGATGTTGCCGCGCTGGTGCGCCTCTCAGGCGCAGCCATTCAGAACTTCAGGACATTCACCGAGGGCACGCGGTCGACGCTGCCGCGTTCACGGATGCGCGGCGAGCTGTCTTCGGGCTTGCTCATGTTGTACGACGTACCCATGCCCGACTTGACGTGGATGTCCGGCGCCTGGCCTTTCTGGAAGCGGTATTCCTCGACCTGCGTACCGTCGTTGTCGCGGTAGTCGAAGCTGGGCTTGACGGTCTCGTGATGGATCGCGCCCTGGGTCGGCTTGGCAATCGGCTGATTGTTGATCGCCTTGACGTCGGGGAGGTCCAGGCCGGCGCTGTCGGAAGTCACCTCGGCGTGCGCCGGCATGGCGAGGCAGATGGCCGCGCCCGCGAGCAGCCCTGCGTGGCGCATCAGGCGCGCAATATTGGCAGGGCGGAGGGCGGCGGGCAGGTGAAACAGCGAATCCATGATGGACTCCGGCGAGTGATCTGGGACCCTACATTCTAGCAGTCCGGGCACCCGCCATCGTCCGTGCGGCGTGGGCCGGATGTCACACCGGAGGTCGCAACCAGGGTCACAGGTAGAACATCTCTTCCTTGGGCGGAATCGGCGACGTGCCTTCGCGTTTCTCGTAGAACTCGTAGACGGCGTCGAGCGCGTCCTTGGGCTCGTCGACGATGCGCATGATGTCGAGGTCGTGCTCGGCAATCAGGCCCATCGGCAGCAGCGTGAAGCGGAACCAGTCGAGCAGGCCCTTCCAGAAGCGGCTGCCGAACATGACCACCGGCACGCTGCGCGATTTGCCGGTCTGCACGAGCGTGAGCACCTCGGCCAGCTCATCGAGCGTGCCGAAGCCGCCGGGCATGACGATGAACGCGTCGGAATTCTTCACGAAGGTGACCTTGCGCGTGAAGAAATGCCGGAAGCGCATCGAAATGTCTTGATACGGATTGCCCTGCTGCTCGTGCGGCAACTCGATGTTCAGGCCCACGCTGGCAGACTTGCCCGCATGCGCGCCCTTGTTGGCCGCTTCCATGATGCCGGGGCCGCCGCCGGAGATGACGGCGAAGCCCGCATCCGAGAACAGTCGCGCGATTTCGATGGTGCGTTCGTAGTACGGCGAATCCTCGCGCAGGCGCGCGCTGCCGTAGATCGAGACGGCCGGGCGGATCTCCGAGAGGTACTCGGTCGCCTCGATGAACTCTGCCATAATCGTGAACATCTGCCAGGAGGCGCGCGCCTTCTTTGCGGTCGCGCGTTCTTCGTCGGCGAGTGCCCGCAGGCTGGGAATCATCTTGCGATCGGTGCGGCCGTGCGCGATGTCGGCTTTGGGCTCGTGTTCCACGCCCACCGTCACGTTGACGTCCATGTCCGCCGTGGTGGCCCGGCGCGCAGGGCTCACCCCCGTCAGCTCCGTTGCCGAAACTTCAGCCGAGGAAGGGCCTGCAGCCTGCTGTGTCACGCCGCCGGAAGCGGAAGCGCCATTGTCGGAAGCGCCGTTGGGCGTTCCAGTCACTTTAGAGTCCATGGGAATGTCGGAAAGTCAAGAAACGCTGTTGCTCGTCGATGGCTCGAGTTATCTGTACCGTGCTTATCACGCACTGCCCGACTTGCGAAATGGAGAAGGGTTTCCTACGGGCGCCATCTACGGCATCGTGAACATGCTGCGCAAACTGCGCAGCGACTACCCGGCCAAGTATAGCGCTTGCGTTTTCGACGCCAAAGGCAAGACCTTCCGCGACGACCTTTATCCGGCCTACAAGGAGCACCGCGCGCCCATGCCCGATGACCTGCGCGCGCAGATCGAACCGATCCACGAAGCCGTGCGGGCACTGGGCTGGCCCATCTTGGTGGTCGATGGCGTCGAGGCCGACGACGTGATTGGCACGCTGGCCAAACGTGCCGCCAGGGAAGGCGTTCGCACCATCGTCTCAACGGGTGACAAGGACCTCGCCCAACTGGTGAATGACCACGTCACGCTGGTCAACACCATGACCAACGAAACGCTCGACCCGCCCGGTGTGCTGGCGAAGTTCGGTGTGCCGCCCGAGCGCATCGTCGACTATCTCTCGCTCATCGGCGACACGGTCGACAACGTGCCGGGCGTGCCGAAAGTCGGCCCGAAGACCGCGGTCAAATGGCTGACCGAATTCGGCTCGCTCGACAACATCATCGCGCGGGCGGGCGAGATCAAGGGCGTGGTGGGCGACAACCTGCGCAACACGCTCGAGTGGCTGCCCAAGGGCCGCGAATTGCTGACGGTCAAGGTCGACTGCGACCTCTCGAAGGAAGTGCCGACGTTCGACGCACTCATCGACGGCGGCGAAGACAAGGCCCAGCTCGTCGATTTCTTCAGCCGCTACGGCTTCAAGACGTGGCTGCGCGAGGCCTCGGGTGAAGCGCTGCCGGATACGCGCAGCGTCGGTGCTGCACGCAAGGCGGCAACGCCAGTGAAGAACTACGCTGGCGAGGCCACGCAGCCGCAGGCCAACCTGTTCGACGTGGAAGCGCCGCCGGATGAAGTCCGGTACGAGACCGTGACTACCGAGGCGCAGCTCGAATCGTGGATGCGGCGGCTCGATGAAGTGGACCTCGTCTGCATCGATACCGAGACGACCTCGATCGACCCCATGCTCGCGCAGCTGGTGGGCATTTCGCTCTCGGTCAAGCCGGGCGAGGCATGCTACATCCCGGTCGCGCATCGGGGGCCCGATGTGGCGGGGCTCGACGGCGCGGCGCAACTCTCGCGCGACGCCGTGCTCGCACGCATGAAGCTGTGGCTCGAAGACGAATCGCGCAAGAAGGTCGGTCAGCATCTGAAGTACGACGCGCACGTGTTTGCCAACCACGGCATTGCGCTGCGCGGCATCCTGCACGACACCATGCTCGAATCGTACGTGCTGGAATCGCACCGCAATCACGGCATGGACGCGCTGGCCGAACGCGTGCTGCACCTGAAGACCATCACGTACGAAGCCGTGTGCGGCAAGGGCGCATCGCAGATCGGCTTCGATGAGGTGCCGCTCGATCGCGCGACCGAATACGCGGCCGAAGATGCCGACATCACGCTGCGGCTGCATCGCACGCTGTTCCCCAAGGTGGCGGATGACGAGAAGCTGCGCTACGTCTACGAAGAGATCGAGATGCCGACCTCCATCGTGCTGCAGAAGATGGAGCGCAACGGCGTGCTGGTCGACGGCGAGCGCCTGGCCCGGCAGAGTGCCGAGCTTGGCCAGCGCCTGCTGGAGCTCGAAGAGCAGGCGTTTGCGCTGGCGGGGCAGCCGTTCAACCTGAATTCTCCCAAGCAGATCGGCGAGATCTTCTTCAACCAGCTGAAGCTGCCCATCATCAAGAAGACCGCCAGCGGCGCGCCCTCCACCGATGAAGAGGTGCTGCAGAAGCTCGCCGAGGATTACCCGCTGCCGAAGCTGCTGCTCGATTTCCGGGGGCTCGCCAAGCTCAAGTCGACCTACACCGACAAGCTGCCGAAGATGGTCAATCCGCGCACTGGCCGGGTCCACACCACCTACGGCCAGGCGACGGCGGTCACGGGGCGTCTTGCCTCCACCGAGCCGAACCTGCAGAACATTCCGGTGCGCACCGAAGAAGGGCGGCGCATCCGCGAGGCCTTCATCGCGCCGGAGGGCAGCGTGATCGTTTCGGCCGACTACTCGCAGATCGAGCTTCGCATCATGGCGCATCTGTCGCAGGACGAAGGCCTGTTGCGCGCCTTCCGTGAGGGTCAGGACGTGCACCGCGCGACCGCCGCCGAGGTGTTCAACGTCACGCCGCTGGAGGTGACGCCCGACCAGCGCCGCGTAGCCAAGGTCATCAACTTCGGCCTCATCTACGGCATGAGCGCGTTCGGGCTGGCGAGCAACCTTGGCATTGGCCGCGACGCCGCCAAGCTCTATATCGACCGTTATTTCGCCCGCTATCCCGGCGCCGCGCGCTACATGGACGAAACGCGCCAGACCGCGCGGGAGCGCGGCTATGTGGAAACCGTCTTCGGGCGGCGACTCTGGCTGCCCGACATCAACGGCGGCAACGGCCCGCGCCGCCAGGCGGCCGAGCGCGCCGCCATCAACGCGCCGATGCAGGGCACGGCCGCTGACCTCATCAAGCTGTCGATGCTCGCCGTGCAGGGATGGCTCGAGCGCGATGCGATGCGCTCGCGCCTCGTCATGCAGGTGCACGATGAACTGGTCCTGGAGGTCCCGCAGGATGAGCTGGCCGTCGTGCGCGAGCGGTTGCCGGAACTGATGTGTGGCGTCGCAACACTGCGCGTGCCGTTGGTGGCCGAAGTCGGTGCCGGCGCCAACTGGGAAGAAGCGCACTGAGGCGGCTGCCCGCTTGCCGTTCCGCAAGGCATGGCGTTTGGTTTCCTGCCAAGGCAGTGTGCGTGCGGCCGCAGCATCCATCGCCGATGATCCGCCGTATCCATTGATGCGGGGTTGCGGCGGGTTTTGCGTTGCAGCAGACTGGACGTGATTCCAAAGATTCAAAGCTCCAGGAGAACGGTATGGCAGGGCAGGCCGACGGCGCGGGCGGACCGCGCATTGTGGTGGTGGGCGGCGGCGCGGGCGGGCTCGAACTCGCCACGCGTCTTGGCGACAGGCTCGGCAAGCGGGGCACCGCGCAGATCGTGCTGGTCGATCGCAATCCGACCCATATCTGGAAGCCGCTTCTGCACGAAGTCGCTGCTGGCAGCATGGATCCGAACACGCACCAGCTCGAATACGCCGCGCAGGCGCGCTGGCATGGCTTCGAATTCCAGCAGGGCGAACTGAAGGCGCTCGATCGCGCCGGCAAGACGATCACCGTGTCGGGCTATCTCGATGCCGACGGCACGGAGGTGCTGCCCGAGCGCGCCATTCCGTACGACGTGCTGGTGCTCTCCATTGGCAGCGTGACGCATTTCTTCGGCGTGCCGGGCACCGCTGAACACGCCATCGCGCTCGATACCGCGTCGCAGGCCGAGCGCTTCCGCCGCAAGCTGATCTCTGCCTGCATGCGTGCCCAGAACGGCGTGCCGGGCGCACGCTCGCAGGTCGATATCGCGATCGTGGGCGCCGGTGCGACCGGCGTGGAGTTGTCGGCCGAGCTGCGCAACACGGCGCACGTCCTGGCCGCCTATGGCCTGCACAAGCTGGACCCGCGCCGCGATATCTGCATCCACCTCATCGAGGGCGGGCCGCGCATCCTGCCGGCGCTGTCCGAGCGTGTCTCAGCCGAGACGACCAAGCTGCTTCACAAGCTCAACGTCGACGTCATTACCGGCGAGCGCGTGACGGAAGTCACCGGCACCGCCGTCAATACTGCGAGCGGCAAGTCCATCCCGGCCGATCTGACTGTGTGGGCCGCAGGCATCCGGGCGCCGTCGGTGCTGGGTGAGTTGGGCCTGCCGGTCAACAAGCTGGGGCAGGTGATCGTCTCGCGCACGCTGCAGGTCGACGGCGAAGAGACGATCTATGCGTTTGGCGATTGCGCCAGCTGCCCATGGCCCGAAACGTCGGGCAGCGTGCCGCCGCGCGCCCAGGCCGCGCACCAGCAGGCGACGTATCTGTTCAAGGCGCTGCGTTTGCGGCTTGAAGGCAAACCGGCCGAGCCGTTCGCGTTCAAGGATCTCGGCTCGCTCGTCTCGCTGGGGCACTTCAGCGCCGTGGGGAGCCTCATGGGCGGCCTGATCGGCGGCTCGATGTTCATCGAGGGGTTGATGGCCCGGCTGATGTACACCTCGCTGTATCGCATGCACGTGATGGCGCTGCACGGCTTTATACGCATGGCGCTCGATACGGTCACGCACTGGCTGCGCAGCAAGACGAATCCGCGCGTCAAGCTACACTAGCCGCTTCGTCCACCGTAACCGCCCGAGGGCGTGAGGAGAGTGCGATGCAGCTTGAAGCAGAAGTGGAGAGTCTGGTACCCGGCCGCAGCTTCGATCGGCGCGGCTTCATGAAGACGGCGCTGGGTTCGGCGTTTGCGGCAGCGGCCTTGCCGGTGTCCGCACAGGCCATCAAGACCGATTTCAATGGCTTGACGGCCGGCGAGGTCACGGTGCCGGTGGGCGACTTCAAGATGCCCGCCTACCGCGCCCAGCCGGAGGGCAAGACGAAGCTGCCCGTGGTGATCGTGGTCAGCGAGATCTTCGGTGTGCACGAGTACATCGCCGATGTCTGCCGGCGCTTCGCCAAGCTCGGCTATCTCGCCATCGCGCCGGAGCTGTTCGTGCGCCAAGGCGACCCGCAGTCGATCGCGACGATCAGCGAGCTACAGGAGAAGATCATCTCCAAGGTGCCCGACGCGCAGGTGACGGGCGACCTGGAGGCCACGGTGGCGTGGGTCAAGCAGAACGGCGGCGACGCCGCGCGCATCGGCATCACCGGTTTCTGCTGGGGCGGCCGCCAGACCTGGCTGTTTGCCGAACACAGCCCCGATATCAAGGCGGCGGTGGCATGGTATGGCCACCTGAAGGGCAATCCCAGTGCGCTGCAGCCGGCGTTTCCGATCGACCGTGTCGACGAGCTCAAGGCCCCCGTGCTGGGCCTGTACGGCGCCAAGGACACCGGCATCACGCAGGATGCCGTCAACGCCATGAAGCAGGCGCTCGAGCATTCCAAGAACCCGAAGGCCCGCGCGTCGCGCATCATCGTCTATCCGAATTCCGGCCACGCGTTCCATGCCGACTACCGGCCCAGCTACGTCAAGGCGGATGCGGAAGACGGCTGGAAGAAGTGCGTCGCCTGGTTCAAGGACCACGGCGTGGAATAGGCCGCGTCCGCTGCTTGCACGACGGCCCCATGCCATCGCTTGGGGCCTTTTGTATTTGGTTGCGCTGGCAAAGGACGGCAAACGGGCATACAATGCGTGCCTTCTTGCAACTGTGTTGCGTTTGTCGGCTCCCGCCACATGACCCTCGATACCACCCTGTTAGGCATCCTCCTGGCCACCGCACTGTCGGGCATCGGCAGCATGGCCGGCGCCGCCGTGCTTTCGCTGACCGTGCTGGCGCGCGTGGTCGATCGCATGGTCAGCTTTTCGGTCGGTGTGCTGCTGGCAACGTCGCTGCTGCATTCCCTGCCTGAGGCATTTGAGGCGCACCACGGCGTCGTGCCGAACACACACGCGCTGTTCGCCACGCTGCTCGCGGGGCTGCTGGGCTTTTTCCTGCTCGAGAAGATCTCGCTGATCCGCCACTCGCATCACCATGAGGGCGACGGGCATGGCCACCACCACGGACATGATCGGCAGGAGGCCGGGCGCAGCGGGCTCATGATTCTGGTGGGCGACGGGCTGCACAATTTTTCCGACGGCATTGTCATTGCGGCTGCGTTCCTGGCGGACATCAAGGTCGGCATCGTGACGGCCCTGGCGATTGCCGCGCACGAAATCCCGCAGGAGATCGGCGACTTCATGGTGCTGCTGAACGCAGGCTTCTCGAAGACGCGTGCCTTTGTCTACAACCTGCTGTGCAGCGTCTGTGCACTGGTGGGGGCCGTGCTGGGCTACTACCTGCTCGACCGTCTGACGTCATGGATCCCGTATGTGCTGGTGGTTGCGTCGAGCAGCTTCATCTACATCGCCGTGTGCGATCTGATGCCGCAGATGAAGCGGCGGCCGCGCTGGCAGGAATCCGCCGTGCAGGTCGCGCTGATCGTCGCCGGGGTCGGGATGATCTTCCTGCTCACGGAAGGCCTGCACGGACACGCGCACTGAGCGCCCGAATCAGGCGAGGAAAAAAGCCCGGTCCATGCCGGGCATTTTTCCGGTGGCATCCAGGCGCCTTGGGGCGTCAGGGGTTCGGTCCCGTGGCGACCGGGCGCGATGGATCGGCGCACCACTCGCTCCATGAGCCCGCGTACAGCGCCGCGCCCTGGAGGCCGGCAATTTCCATCGCCAGCGCGTTGTGGCATGCCGTCACGCCGGAGCCGCATTGCAGCATGGCGTCTTCGGGCTTGGCGCCGGCCAGCACGCCGGCAAACTCGGCGCGTAATTGTTCGGCCGGTTTGAATGTGCCGTCGGCACGCAGGTTGTCGCGGAAGAACCGGTTGCGAGCGCCGGGGATGTGTCCGCCGACCGGATCGAGCGTCTCGTTCTCGCCGCGGTAGCGGTCCGGCGCGCGGGCATCGATGATGGGCTTGCCAGGCTGCCCGAGATACTTCTGGACGATATCCACCGTCACCAGCGGCGCAAGCGACGGCTTGCGCGTCAGGTTGCCCGGGGCAGCCACCAGCTGCGGCTCTTCAGGCACGACGTTTTCGACGGGATAGTGCCCGGCCTCCCACGCCTGCAGGCCGCCGTCGAGCACGGCCACGTCGGCGTGGCCGACCCAGCGCAGCAGCCACCACAGCCGGGCGGCATACATGCTGCCCTGGCGGTCATAGGCGACGACTTGCGAATCGTCGTTCACGCCCAGCGCCTGCAGCCGGGCGACGAGCGCGTCGGCATCGGGCAGCGGATGCCGGCCGTTGGTGCCCGTCTTGGGGCCGGACAGCTCGTTGTCGAGGTGCAAGTAGAACGCGCCACGGATGTGCTTGGCGTGATACGCCTCGCGTCCGGCGGCCGGGTCGGCCAGGTCGAAGCTGCAATCGATGACGACAACGCTCTGCGGCGCGCTTTGCTGCAGCGCGGCCAGTTGCGGCGCGGTGATGAGGGTGGCGTAGTGAGCGCGTTCGCTCATGGCGGCAATCTCCGGGGTTCGATCAAACTTCTGGGTGAATCTCGGCTTCCGGGCCGGACACGGCGGTCTGTGGCGTCGGATGCTCGCTGCCCGACTGGCGGGCCCGCATGATCGTGGTCACGATGCCGCTCCCGATGATGAGCGCCATGCCCGCCCACGACAACGCGTTCAGGTGGTCGTGCCACAACAACATACCCCAACCGCTCGCAAACACGATGCCGGTGTACTGGAGGTTGGCCGTCAGCAGCGTATTGCCGCGCTTGTAGGCGCGCGTCATGGCAGTCTGGCCTAGCGTGGCGAGCAGGCCAACGGCCAGCAGCAGTCCCGCGCTTGCCCACGTATGCGGCTGTGCGCCGCCAATCAGCATCCACACGCCGCCCGCCACCGCGCTCACCAGCGAGAAGTAGAAGACGATGCGCGCCTCGTTCTCGCCCAGGTCGCCCAGTTGGCGGACCTCCACATAGGCGAGGGCGGTAAATACGCCGGACACCAGCCCGACCATGCCACCGGTCATCTGCGACGGCCCGACACTGGGCTGCAGCAGGCAGATCACCCCGATGAACGACATCAGGATCGCTGTCACCATCTTGCGATCGGCGCCGCCCGGCTTGCCGGCCAGCGTGGCGCCCGCGCCGATGATCAGCGCAATCCACACCGGCGACATGTAGTTCAGCGTCATGGCCGTCGCCAGCGGCAGCAGGCTGATGGAGGTGAACCACAGCAGCAGCGACGTCACGCCGAACACGCTGCGCTTGATGTGCGACGTGAGATACGGCGTACGGATGCCAGCGCCCGTGCGGTACAGCACGGCGCCCATCAGCGCCATGCCGATCACGCTGCGGTAGAAGACGATTTCGCCGGTGCTGTAGTGCGCCGAGGCGAGCTTGACGCATACGCCCATCGCAGAAAACGCGAAAGCCGCAAGGATCATCCACAACGACTGGCGGGAGGAACTGGTGGCCGTCTGGGCGGCTTCGACTGCAGTATCGGCGGGCATGGGCGAAGGGCAAAAAAAACGGCGCAGGCCACAAGGGCTGCACCGTTCGTATTGTGACGCGGAAGGCGGCGGATGCCTATGGTCAGTAATCCATGACGCGGCGATACCATTCGTGAAAGTGCTGCATGCCGTCTTCCATGGGGGACTGATACGGGCCGACTTCGCTCGTGCCGCGCTTGAGCAGCGCCAGGCGGCCGGCGTCCATGCGTTCGGCGATCTCGTCGTCTTCGATGCAGGTTTCCATGTAGGCGGCCCGTTCGGCCTCCACGAACTCGCGCTCGAACAGGACGATCTCTTCCGGGTAGTAGAACTCGACCACGTTGCGGGTCTTGGCCGGGCCCATCGGATGCAGGGTCGAGACCACCAGCACGTTCGGATACCACTCGACCATCACGTTCGGGTAGTACGTGAGCCAGATCGCGCCGTACTTGGGCATCTCACCGTTGTTGAAGCGCAGCACGGCGTCGTGCCACTTCTGGTACGCCGGTGTGCCTGGCTTGCGCAAATTGGCGTGGATGCCGACGGTCTGCACGCTGTGCCACTCGCCGAATTCCCATTGCAGGTCGTCACACGAGACGAACTGGCCCAGACCGGGGTGGAAGGGCACGACGTGGTAGTCCTCGAGGTACACCTCGATGAAGGTCTTCCAGTTGTAGTTGCAGTCGTGCACCTCGACGTGGTCGAGCATGTAGCCGGAGAAGTCGAGATCGCGCGCCACGCCCAGGCGGGCCAAGTCATTGCGGACATCGCGTTTGCCCTCGAACAGCAGGCCGTTCCAGTTCTGCAGCGGCGAGCGCGACAGGTGCACGCACGGCTGCTGCGCGAAATGCGGCGCGCCCAGAAGCTCGCCCTTGAGATCGTACGTCCAGCGGTGCAGCGGACACACGATGTTCTGGGCATTGCCGCGCCCATTGAGCATGATGGCCTGCCGATGCCGGCACACGTTGGAGAGCAGTTCGACGCCGTTCGGGTTGCGGACCAGCACGCGGCCTTCGGATTCGGCGGCGAGCGTGTGGTAGTCACCCACCTCCGGAACCATCAGCTCGTGGCCGACATAGCCCGGGCCCTGCTTGAACAGACGTTCGATTTCAGTTTGATACAGCGCCTCGTCAAAGTATGCAGAGACGGGCAACTGGGTTTCAGACGGCACCAGGTTCAGTGCGGTGCTGAGATTGGACATTATCCCCACTCCCAATAACGGTGAAAGCAGTGAACAACCCAACCATCGAAAAGATCGATTTGGGAAAGGACGCCATCGGCGGGCGGCTCAAGGTCTGTTGAAATGAAAAAACGAGCGCTGCCGGCCCCCGCTTGGGCCAACGACCATACGCTTGATGGGCCAACAGACCCGAACCACCGGTACGGGGCGGTGTATGCCGGCCCGGCCTTTGGAGGAAAGGGGGGGATTGTACCCCAGGGAAATCGATAAGTCCCTGATTTTTCGTCGCCTTTCGGCTGCCGGCCGGTCCTGCCGGTGTCCGCCGCCGTCGCCGCCGCTTCCAACCGCCCAGAAGCCGCCGCCCTGCGCCATATGCGCAGAACGCACGCCGATTTGCCGTAAAATGCCGGATTGTCCTTCTCTCATTCGCAACCGGCATGCCCCGTGCCTCTAACGACGCCTCCGCCGCTGCCGGCGACGCGTCCGCCACTCCCGCCGCAGCCCCGGCATCTTATGAAGCGGCCATGGCCGAGCTCGAAACCCTGGTCGCCAGCATGGAATCCGGTGAACTGCCGCTGGAGGCCTCGCTTGCGGCGTATCGCCGCGGGGCCGAGCTGGTCCGGTATTGCCAGCAGGTGCTGGAGCGCGTGGAGCAGCAGGTGCGCGTGCTCGATGGCGACGCCCTGAAGCCGCTGGCCGACGACGGCAGCCCGAACGAGCAGGCCGGCGCATGACCGACTTCTCGCAATGGATGGCGTCGGTGGTGGCGCGGACCGAAGAGGCGCTCGACCGCGCCCTGCCCGCCGAAACCGTATCGCCGCAGCGCCTGCATGCCGCCATGCGGTATGCCGCCCTGGGCGGCGGCAAGCGCGTGCGGCCGCTCCTGGCACATGCCGCCGGTGCGCTGGGTGACGCATCGCCCGAGGCGCTCGATGGCGTGAGTTGCGCAGTGGAAATGATCCACGCCTACTCGCTGGTCCACGACGACATGCCATGCATGGACGACGATGACCTGCGCCGCGGCCGCCCGACCGTGCATCGCGCCTATGATGAAGCGACGGCCCTGCTGGTGGGCGACGCCTTGCAGACGCAGGCCTTCGCCGTGCTGGCCGAGCTGGACCCGGTCGCCCCGGCCATGCGGGCCGCGTTGGTCAGTGAGTTGGCGCGCGCTTCGGGGTCGGTCGGCATGGCGGGCGGGCAGGCAATCGACCTGCAAAGTGTTGGCGTGGCGCTGTCGCAAGACGCCCTGGAAGCGATGCATCGCATGAAGACCGGCGCGCTGCTGCGGGCGAGCCTGCGTATGGGGGCGCTCTGTGCGGGTGTGCAGGCCGGGGCACTGCAGCAGGTGGATGCCTACGCGGCTGCCGTTGGGCTGGCGTTCCAGGTCGTCGACGACATCCTCGACGTGACGGCCGACACGGCGACGCTCGGCAAGACGGCTGGCAAGGACGAGGCCAATGACAAACCGACCTATGTGTCCATCCTGGGGCTCGATCAGGCCCGTGCGCTGGCGGACGAGCTGCATGCCGCGGCCGTCGCGGCGGTCGCGCGGCTGGCCCGCGAAGCCGGCGAGGCGCGCACCGTACGGTTGGCCGAGATGGCCGACCTGATCGTGCGGCGTGGCCACTGAACAACATCGCATAGACGTTAGAAGTCTTTGCCAAAACGCCAAAGCGGCGGTCCCACATGACGTACGAACTTCTGAACACCATCGACGACCCGGCCGACCTGCGCCGCCTGGACCGTCGCCAGCTCGGGCCCCTGGCGGATGAGCTGCGCGCCTTCGTGCTCGATTCCGTCTCCCAGACGGGCGGCCATCTGTCGTCCAACCTCGGCACGGTGGAGCTGACCATCGCGCTGCACTACGTCTTCAACACGCCGGAAGACCGCATCGTGTGGGACGTCGGCCACCAGAGCTATCCGCACAAGATCCTCACCGGGCGCCGTGACCAGATGAGCACGCTGCGCCAGCTGGACGGCATCTCCGGCTTCCCGCGCCGCAGCGAAAGCCCGTACGACACGTTCGGCACGGCGCACTCGTCCACGTCGATTTCCGCCGCGCTGGGCATGGCGCTGGGCGCAAAGACCAACGGTGAACAGCGTGTCGCCATTGCCGTCATCGGTGACGGTGCGATGAGCGCCGGCATGGCCTTCGAGGCCATGAACAACGCGGGCGTCTACAAAGACCTGCCGCTGGTGGTGGTGCTCAACGACAACGACATGTCGATCTCGCCGCCGGTGGGGGCGCTCAACCGCTACCTGGCGCGGCTGATGAGCGGCCAGTTCTACGCGGCGACCAAGAAGGGGGTGGAGAAGCTGCTGTCGGTGGCGCCGCCGGTGCTCGAATTCGCCAAACGCTTCGAGGAGCACGCCAAGGGCATGCTCGTGCCGGCCACGATGTTCGAAGAGTTCGGCTTCAATTACATCGGCCCGATCGATGGACACGACCTCGAATCGCTCGTGCCGACGCTGCAGAACATCCGCCAACGCGCGCTGGAAGGCGGTGGTCCGCAGTTCCTCCACGTGGTCACCAAGAAGGGCCAGGGCTACAAGCTGGCCGAGGCGGACCCGATCCTGTATCACGGCCCCGGCAAGTTCAATCCGCAGGAAGGCATCAAACCGTCCGCACGCCCGGCCAAGGTGACGTACACGCAGGTGTTCGGGCAATGGCTGTGCGACATGGCCGCAGCCGACAAGCGCCTGATCGGCATCACGCCCGCCATGCGCGAGGGCTCGGGCATGGTCGAGTTCGAACAGCGCTTTCCCGACCGCTATTACGACGTCGGCATCGCCGAGCAGCACGCCGTCACGTTCGCTGGCGGCCTGGCCTGCGAGGGTCTGAAGCCCGTCGTCGCGATCTATTCGACGTTCCTGCAGCGCGGGTATGACCAGCTGATCCACGACGTGGCGCTGCAGAACCTGCCGGTGGTGTTTGCGCTGGACCGCGCCGGCCTGGTCGGCGCGGACGGGGCTACGCACGCCGGCGCGTACGACATTGCGTATCTGCGTTGCATCCCGAACATGATGGTGATGACGCCGGCCGACGAGAACGAATGCCGCCGGCTGTTGAACACGGCATTCGCGCAGGATTGCCCGACGGCGGTGCGCTATCCGCGCGGCGCCGGCCCGGGCGTTGCGGTGGAGCCCACGTTGGAGCCGCTGCCGCTTGGCAAGGCGGAGGTCCGCCGTGCATCCGCGGCGCCTGCGGGCCAGCGCGTGGCAATCCTGGCGTTTGGCTCGATGGTGGCTCCCGCCACCGCCGCTGCCGAGCGCCTCGATGCGACCGTGGTGAACATGCGCTTCGTCAAACCGCTGGACGCCGCTTGCGTGCTGGACATGGCACGCACGCACGATTACGTGGTGACGGTGGAGGAAGGCTGCGTGATGGGCGGCGCCGGCAGCGCCTGCGTCGAAGCGCTGGCCGCGGCCGGTGTCGCCACGCCGGTGCTCCAGCTTGGATTGCCTGACCGCTTCGTCGATCACGGCGACCATGCGGCGCTGCTCGCGCAATGTGGGCTCGACGCCAACGGCATCCTCGCCTCCATCCGCGAGCGTTTTGCCGTACAGCCGCGAGCCACGGCCGCGCGTGTTGCCTGAGCAACACATCATGCATAGGCAGAATCAATCACCCGTATTGCTTCTGCGGGTTTGAGTAGTTGACTGCAGAGGTGGGAAATTTCCCTTACACTCCGCCAGTCCATTTTGTGAATTGTGTGCGCAGTCGCGGGATGGGTTGAGACGATCACTTGAGGGGTGGTCTCGATCAGCCAGGTTCCGCGGTTTCACACTCGTTGCGTTCCGGTCGACTGCGATGGCCGGGCGACCGTAAAGGAAACCGATCATGAACGATATGAACCCGGCCTTCGCCATGCCGGACGTGCAGTCCAGCCACGATACCCGCCAGATTCCGATCCAGCGCGTTGGCGTGCGCGGGGTGCGTTACCCGATGTCGCTGCAGACGCCGTCGGGCGTGCAGAACACCGTGGGCACGTTCAACCTGGACGTGCACCTGCCGGCCGACCAGAAGGGCACGCACATGTCGCGTTTCGTCGCGCTGCTCGAAGAAGAGCGCGAGCCGCTGAACCTGGCCCAGTTCCAGTTGCTGCTGGAAAAGATGCTGGAGAAGCTCGAGGCCGACGCCGGCCGTATCGAAGTCCACTTCCCGTATTTCGTCAGCAAGACGGCCCCGGTGTCGGGCGTGCAGTCGCTGATGGACTATGAGGTGACGATGATCGGCGAAGTGCGCAACGGCCATACCACGGTCCGCGTCAAGGCGCTGGTGCCGGTCACGAGCCTGTGCCCGTGCTCGAAGAAGATCTCGCAGTACGGCGCGCACAACCAGCGTTCGCACATCACGATCGACGCCGAACTGGCGGCCGACACGCCCGTCGAAGCGCTGATCCGCATGGCTGAAGAAGAAGCCTCGTGCGAACTGTGGGGCCTGCTCAAGCGCCCGGACGAGAAGTTCGTGACCGAGCGTGCGTACGAAAACCCGAAGTTCGTGGAAGACCTGGTGCGCGATATCGCCATGCGCCTGAACCAGGACGACCGCATCGTCGCCTACACGCTGGAAGCCGAGAACTTCGAATCGATTCACAACCACAGCGCCTATGCGCTGATCGAGCGCGACAAGCGCACGGACAAGTGATCGACGCGCCGCGCTGCAAGAAACAGCCGCTCATCCGAGCGGCTTTTTTCATGCGGGGTGGATGCGGATGTCTTCGAGGTCCCATCGGGGCGTGACGCCGAAGCCGTAGCCGTCCTGCACCTGCGCAGGGTCTGCCTGCAGCCGCATCGCGCCGGCAAACGCGATCATCGCGCCGTTGTCGGTACAGAACTGCAGGTCGGGGTAGTACACACGCAGGCCGCGCTTCTTGCCTTCAGCGTTGAGCCCCTCGCGTAACTGGCGGTTGGCGCCCACGCCGCCAGCCACGACGATGCGCTTGAGGCCATGCTCGCGCGCCGCCCGCAGCGTCTTGCTGACGAGTACTTCAACGATCGCATCGACAAACGCGCGGGCAAGGTCGGCGCGCGGCTGGTAGCAGGTTTCGCTGTCGGTCAGGTTCAGCTTGCGCACTTGCGTGAGCACCGCCGTCTTCAGTCCCGCGAACGAGAAATCGAAATTGCCCGAGTGCAACATCGGCCGGGGCAGGTCGAACACCCCTGGGTTGCCGAATTCGGCCAGGCGCGACACCGCCGGGCCGCCGGGGTAGCCGAGGCCGAGCAGCTTGGCGGTCTTGTCGAACGCCTCGCCGGCCGCGTCGTCGAGCGTTTCGCCAAGCAGCGTGTACTGGCCGACGCCGTCGACGCGCATCAACTGCGTGTGCCCGCCCGAAACGAGCAGCGCCAGGAACGGAAACTCGGGCCGGTCGGCCTCCAGCAGCGGCGAGAGCAGATGGCCCTCGAGGTGATGCACGCCCACCACCGGTTTGCCCAGCGCAAACGCCAGGGCGTTCGCCACCGAGGCGCCGACAAGCAGCGCGCCCGCCAGCCCTGGGCCCTTCGTGTAGGCAATCGCATCGATGTCGGCGGGCGTGGCGCCTGCCTTGCCCAGCACTTCCTCCAGTAGCGGGATCACACGACGGATGTGGTCGCGCGAGGCCAGTTCCGGCACCACGCCGCCGTATTCGCGGTGCATCGCGATCTGCGAATACAGCGCGTGCGCGCGCAGCCCGGCGGCCGTGTCGTACAGGGCGACGCCGGTTTCGTCACAGGAAGATTCGATGCCGAGGACCAGCATGGCGTGTGAAGGAAGAAATCCGTAGGGAGGCGCCGAAGATAGCACAAGCTAAAATGCGCGGTTTTCAGGCATAGACAGAGGCGGCGCGGCGATCATGATGCGGTGCGATGTGGCGGTGATCGGCGCGGGCGCGGCCGGGATGATGTGCGCGGCCGTGGCCGGGCAGCGGGGCGCGCGCGTGGTGCTGATCGACCACGCGACCCGGCTCGCCGAGAAGATCCGCATCTCGGGCGGCGGCCGGTGCAACTTCACCAACGTCAACGCGGGGCCGGCCAATTACCTGTCGAACAACCCGCATTTCTGCCGCTCCGCGCTGGCGCGGTACACGGCGCAGGATTTCATCCGCCTCGTTTCCAGCTACCGCATCCCGTATCACGAGAAGCACAAGGGCCAGCTTTTCTGCGACGACAGCGCCGAAGACATCATCCGCATGCTCGAAGCCGAGTGCGAGAAGGGCGGCGTCCTCTGGCGCACCGGCTGCTCCATTGCTGAGGTCGGCAAGGCGGGCGATGCGTATCGGCTTTCAACCAGCGCGGGGGAGATCGTCGCGCGCAAGCTGGTGATCGCCACGGGCGGGCTGTCCATTCCCAAGATCGGCGCGACGGATTTTGGCTATCGCGTTGCGCGCCAGTTCGGGCTGAAGATCGTCGAGACGCATCCGGCGCTGGTCCCGCTCACGTTCAACGCCGAGCACTGGGCGCCGTTCTCGGCGCTGTCCGGGGTGTCGATGGAAGTGGATGTGACCGTCGCGCAGCAGGCGGGCAAGGGCCGCAAGGGCGGCGCCACCACGTTTCGCGAAGACCTGCTGCTCACGCACCGCGGCCTGTCCGGCCCGGCCATTCTCCAGATTTCGAGCTTCTGGAATGCAGGCCAGCCGCTGGCCATCGATCTGCTGCCCGACACGGACGCCGCGCAGTGGCTGTGCGACGAGAAGTCGGGCTCGCGCAAGCAGCTCGGGACGGTGCTGGCGCAACGACTGCCGGAACGCGTGGCGCAGGCCTGGTGCGCCACGCATGGCGCCAACCCGCATGCGCCGATTGCCGAGCTACCCGACAAACTGCTGCGTGCGCTTGGTGCGGCCCTCAATCGATGGGAGCTGACGCCGTCGGGCAGCGAGGGCTACCGCAAGGCCGAGGTCACGCGCGGCGGCGTGGATACGCGTGCGCTGTCCTCCACGACCATGGAGGCGCAGGGCGCACCCGGCCTTTACTTCATCGGTGAGGTCGTCGACGTGACGGGGTGGCTCGGGGGCTACAACTTCCAGTGGGCGTGGGCCTCTGCCGTGGCGGCGGGGGAGGCCGTGTCTGCCGCTTGACGCCGCGGACGGGGCCGGGAACCGTCCTGGTTCTGTGCTACGATCAGCGATCCACTTTTCTACGTTTGCAACCCGCTGGGCCAGCCGCTCAAGCGGGTTTTGCCGTTTATCGGAGTTCGGAATGTCCCTCAAGGCACAGATCACGGAAGACATGAAGGCCGCCATGCGCGCCAAGGAAATGGATCGTCTGGGCACGATCCGCCTGCTGCAGGCCGCCATCAAGCAGCGCGAGGTCGATGAGCGCATCGAGCTCGATGACGCCGCCGTGCTGGCCGTGGTGGACAAGATGATCAAGCAGCGCAAGGACTCCATCGCCGCGTTCGAGCAGGCCGGCCGCGACGACCTCGTCGCAAAGGAAGCCGCGGAAGTCGCCGTGCTGCAGGTCTACATGCCGGCGCAGCTGTCCGAAGCGGAAGTCGATGCCGCGGTGCGCGAGGCCGTAGCCCGGGCCGGTGCCGCCGGTCCGCAGGACATGGGCAAGGTGATGGGCATCCTCAAGCCGGCCCTCGCCGGCCGCGCCGACATGACGCAAGTCTCCGCCCGCGTGAAGGCGGTGCTTGCCGGCGCCTGATCCTGCCCGACCAACGTTCCCCACAGGGGCGCACCGCGCGTGATCCCGCAGCCGTTCATTGACGACCTGCTCAACCGCGTCGACATCGTCGACGTGGTGGGCCGTTACGTGCAGCTGAAGAAGGGCGGCGCCAACTTCATGGGGCTGTGCCCGTTTCATAACGAGAAGTCGCCGTCGTTCTCGGTGTCGCCCACCAAGCAGTTCTATCACTGCTTCGGATGCGGCGCGCACGGCTCGGCCATCGGCTTCCTGATGGAGTTTTCGGGCCTGTCGTATGTCGAGGCCATCAAGGACCTCGCGCAGTCCGTCGGCATGGTGGTGCCCGAGGAGCGCGGCGGCCTGCCACCGGCCGCCCGCGCCGAGCAGCAGGCCAAGACGGTCGCCCTGGGCGACATCATGGCCCGTGCCTGCGACCACTACCGCAAGCAGCTGCGCAGCGCACCCAACGCCATCCAGTATCTCAAGGGCCGCGGCCTGACGGGCGAGATCGCCGCGCACTTCGGCCTCGGATATGCGCCCGACGACTGGCAATCGCTCGAAGCCGTGTTCGGCCCGTACCGGGACGACGCCGTTGCCGCGCCGCTGATCGAAGCGGGCCTGGTCATCGAAAGCGAGAAGACCGGCGCCGACGGCACGCACCGCCGCTACGACCGCTTCCGCGATCGCATCATGTTCCCCATCCGCAATACCAAGGGCGTGGTGATCGGCTTTGGCGGCCGGGTGCTGGGGCAGGGCGAGCCCAAATACCTCAACTCCCCCGAGACGCCGCTGTTCAGCAAGGGCACCGAGCTGTACGGCCTGTTCGAGGCGCGCAACGCCATCCGCGAGTTCGACTACGTGCTGGTCGTGGAAGGCTACATGGATGTCGTCGCGCTGGCGCAGCTCGGGTTTGCCAACGCCGTCGCCACGCTCGGTACGGCCTGCACGCCCATCCACGTGCAGAAGCTGCTGCGGCAGGTCGATACCGTGATCTTCTCGTTCGACGGGGACAGCGCCGGGCGCCGGGCCGCGCGCCGCGCGCTGGAAGCCTGCCTGCCGCACGCCACCGACAACAAGACGATCAAGTTCCTGTTCCTGCCGCCCGAGCACGATCCGGACACGTTCGTGCGCGAAGAGGGCACCGAGGCGTTCGCCCGGGAAGTCCACAACGCTATGCCGCTGTCGCGCTTCCTGCTGCAGGCCGTGACGGAAGATCTCGACCTGCGCCAGCCCGAGGGCCGTGCCCGCGCGCAGTACGAAGCCAAGCCGCTGCTCGCTGCGATGCCGGCCGGCGGCCTGCGCCTGCAGATCGTGCGCGGCCTGGCCGAACTGACCGGCACCACGCCCGCCGACATCGAAGCGCTGTGCGGCCTGCGCAGCGACCCCGCCCAGGCAGGCCGCATGACGCAGAAGCGCCCGCGTGTGGCGCGTACGGCACCGACCGCGCTGGAGCAGAAGGTGCTGCGGTTGCTGATGCGGTATCCGGCCCTGGCCGGCCGGCTCGATGCCGATGCGCGCGCCCAGTTGACAGCGCCCGAACTGCCCCAAGGTGAGGTACTGGCAGGACTGTTGGCCGAATGCGATGCCGCGGGCCCGGACGTGCACTTCGGCGCCTTTGTCGAGCGCCTGGGGCAGACGCCTTACGCCGAAGCCTTTGCCGGCCTGCGTACCGCCGTGCTGCAGGACGACATCGAACTCGAGCCCGCGATCTTGGAGTTTGATACTGCGGTGCAGAAGATGCTCGCCGAGCCGCTCAAGCGTGAGTTGGAGATGCTGCAGCGCAAGATGGAAGCCGGCCATGCGAGCGACGACGACAAGGAGCGCATGCGCTGGCTGGTGGCCGAGATCAGCCGCCGCCGGCAGCTCGTGTAGCGCCGACGCCGCAGCGCCGGGGCCAGACGGGGCGGGCCATTGCGGGTAGCCCCTTGATTTTTCAGGCGAAAACCCGATTTTCGTTTAGACCGGCCGGGTCTGACGTGCTAGAATAGCCGGTTTGGATTGCAAGACCTTTTTCCCATTTTCGGGGGAGTGAGCGTGCCCATGGTGAAGGTGAAGACCTCCGCGAAGGCCGGTTCCAAGGCCAGTCCTGCTTCTGTTTCTGCCACGCGAGTCTCATCGGCGCGCGGCGCCGGGGGCGGAAAGACCACAGCGGGAACGGCGAAAGTCGCGAACGGTCGGACCCATGTGGGGCAGGCGGGAACCAAGGCCACTGCGCCGGCAAAGACGGGGAAAGCCCAGCCGCGCCAGTCCGCCGACATCGCCGTCGCCGCCAAAACGGCACCACGCACAAAGGGTGCAGTCCAATCTTCAACCTCAGGCAAGGTCTCGACGTCGATGAGCACGAGCGCCAGACCTGGCGGCAAAGCCGCTTCCGTCGCACTCAAGGGCAAGACAACCACCGTGGCGAAATCGAAAGTTACCGAAGTCGAGAGCAAGCAGACCACTGCCAGCGCGCGCGCAACCAAGACGGGTACCGCTCGTACCAGCACCGCAGCCAAGCCGACCAAGGCGGCAGCGGAGGACACCAAGCGCACGGCCCAGGCAGCGGCCACTCCCACCCCAACTCCCCCTGCGCCCCGCGCGGCGGCGGCAGCCGAGCCCAAGAAGCGCGGTCGCAAGCCCAAGGCCGAGACGCAGGCAGATGACGACAGCAGCACGGACGTGACTGAAGAATTTGACACCCCCGCCGCTCCGGCGCCGAAATCCGAGAAGCTGAAGGCCCGTGACCGCAAGGCCAAGGAAAAGGCCCTGCTCAAGGAATTCGCGGCCTCGCAGCAAGGCGGTTCGGAAGAAGAGCTCGAGGCTCGCCGCCAGAAGCTCAAGGCGCTGATCAAGCTGGGCAAATCGCGTGGCTACCTGACCTACGCCGAAATCAACGACCACCTCCCCGACGACATGGTCGACGTGGAGTCGATGGAGACGCTGGTTGCCACGCTCAACGACATCGGCGTGGCCGTGTACGAGCAGGCGCCGGACGCCGAAACGCTGCTCCTGAACGACAACGCGCCTTCCGTGACCACGGAAGAAGAGGCGGAGGAAGAAGCCGAAGCCGCGCTGTCGACGGTGGACTCCGAATTCGGTCGCACGACTGACCCGGTGCGCATGTACATGCGCGAAATGGGCACGGTCGAGCTGCTCACGCGCGAAGGCGAAATCGAGATCGCCAAGCGCATCGAAGCCGGCCTGAAGGACATGGTCATGGCCATCTCGGCCTGCCCGGTCACCATTTCGGAAATCCTCGCCATGGGCGAGCGCGTGGCCAATGACGAAGCCAAGATCGACGAGTTCATCGACGGCCTGATCGACCCGAATGCCGAAGCCGAGGCCGCTGCCGCCGCGCAAGCCGAGGAAGACGAAGACTTCGAGGACGAGGAAGCCGAAGAGGAAGGCGACGAAGAAGAAGACGAAGACGATGACGGCGCCGGCGCGTCGGCCGCGTCTGCGCGTCAGCTCGAAGAGCTTAAGCAGGCTGCGCTCGAGAAGTTCCGCATCATCGCCGACCAGTTCGACAAGATGCGCCGCGCGTTCGAGAAGGAAGGCTACAAGTCCAAGCCGTACCTGAAGGCGCAGGAAGCCATCCAGAACGAACTGATGACGATCCGCTTCACGGCGCGCAACGTCGAGCGCCTGTGCGACACGCTGCGCGGCCAGGTGGACGAGGTGCGCAAGCTCGAACGCGCGATCCTGAACATCGTGGTCGACAAGTGCGGCATGCCGCGCGCCGATTTCGTCGCGCGTTTCCCGGGCAACGAGACCAACCTCGACTGGATCCAGTCCGTCGTGGCCGACGGCAAACCGTACAGCGCCATCGTCGAGCGCAACGTGCCGGCCGTGCACGAGCTGCAGCAGAAGCTGATCGACCTGCAGGCGCGCGTCGTTCTGCCGCTGGCCGAGCTGAAGGACGTCAACCGCAAGATGTCGGAAGGCGAGCGCCGCGCCCGCGAGGCCAAGCGCGAGATGACCGAGGCCAACCTGCGTCTGGTGATCTCGATCGCGAAGAAGTACACCAACCGCGGCCTGCAGTTCCTCGACCTGATCCAGGAAGGCAACATCGGCCTGATGAAGGCGGTGGACAAGTTCGAATACCGCCGTGGCTACAAGTTCTCGACGTACGCGACGTGGTGGATCCGCCAGGCCATCACGCGCTCGATCGCGGATCAGGCGCGCACCATCCGTATTCCGGTTCACATGATCGAGACGATCAACAAGATGAACCGCATCTCGCGTCAGATCCTGCAGGAAACCGGCCAGGAGCCGGATCCGGCAACGCTGGCCGAGAAGATGGAGATGCCGGAAGACAAGATCCGCAAGATCATGAAGATCGCCAAGGAGCCGATCTCCATGGAAACGCCGATCGGTGACGACGACGACTCCCATCTGGGCGACTTCATCGAGGATACGAACACGCTGGCCCCGGCCGAAGCGGCGCTGCATGGTTCGATGCGCGGTGTGGTGAAGGACGTGCTCGATTCGCTGACGCCGCGCGAAGCCAAGGTGCTGCGCATGCGCTTCGGTATCGAGATGAGCACCGACCACACGCTGGAAGAGGTCGGCAAGCAGTTCGACGTGACGCGCGAACGTATCCGGCAGATCGAGGCGAAGGCACTGCGCAAGCTGCGCCATCCGAGCCGTTCCGACAAGCTGAAGAGCTTCCTGGAAGGCAGCTAAGGTCGAATCCAGGGGTGGGCTTCGGCCCACTTTCGGGTAAAATCGCATACATGGCCCGGCCTAACCCGCCGGGTTTCTTTTTGCCGGGCGCCTGTTCGGGCGCCGCACACCTTGGGCCTCTAGCTCATGCTTGGTTAGAGCAGCGGACTCATAATCCGTTGGTGCCGGGTTCGACTCCCGGGGGGCCCACCATCTTTTCTTCCCTCGACGTAGTCTCTTGCTGGCCGACATGGGTGCCGGCCCCTTCAGTCTGGTGCGGCCAAGAGCGCCTTGCCCTTCCGGGACCGGCTTTTGCTAAAACACTTCCCTTCCAAGAAATATCGGCTGATTCCTGAATTCGATAATGCCGGCGCGCCAATACGTCCCCTCAATGGGGGATGGGTTTAAAACACTTCAAACGAAACCGTTTCATTCCCTCGTTTGAAAAATCGGCAGCCCGCGCCGCGCCTGCTTGTACAGGGGATGGTCGGCGGTGTTTTGAATGAAATCTCTATTTACTTCATACTCGGCGCGGACCATAGTTTCCGCCATAACGACAAGTAAATAGCCAGTAGCGTACCTTCGGAGACACAGGATGTTACGCATTCAAAACGGGCCATTCCAACATTCCGCTTCTGCGCGTGCCCACGCGCGTCATCGTCATCGCGGCGGCGATCCGGCTCGCCTGCGGTAGCAGCCTCACCTTCATTGTTTTGAGATCGGCGCCTGGCCGATCTGCGTGATACCCGCGCATTGCGGGTCGCACGCGTTCAAGCACGCTTGTCGTTTCCGTCGTTTGCCGCCCGGCCTGTGGACAAGACGAAGCGTGCGCTGCCGGCTTCCATGCGCGGCAGACGGAGTATTGGCCGGATACCGCCGGCGCCAGCACAACAAGTTCCGAAAACGCGAGGAGACACCATGGGAAGTCCACGTCATCTTTTTATTGTCATGGCAGCCAGTTGTCTGGCGGCCGTGCCGTTCATCGGCGGGTGCGGCGGGGCGGATGACCCCGGTTCGTCGGATGTGGCGCAGTGCTCGGGCAGTTCCTGCCCTCCGAGCGGCGCGACCACCACGCCCAGCACCCCCGCCAGCCTGTGCCCGGCGTCGCTCGACTATTCGACCACGTACACCGGTGGTTCGGGCAGCGGCGAGTACATCAAGGTCCGGTTCGATACGAGCAAGAACACGTACCAGATGCAGTTCATCGAGTCGTCGGTGCCGACTTCCGCGGGACAGATCAACAACACGCGCAAGGGCCTGACGATCAACGGTACGTTCGTCCATCCGACGAATCTGCCGACGGCCGAACAGAACCGCTGTGCGTTCGTGCTGCAGTCGGGCAAGACGACCGACAACAGCTATGCGATCACCGTCAACCCGCAGGATCCGCCGATGCTGTTTGTCGGCAAGGGGATCGTGGGCGGGGGCATTCCGGGCGCGACGATCCAGTTTGATGGGCCACTTCCGGGCGTGCCCATCGGCGTCGTGCCGTCGCGCACGTTCGACTTTTATCCGTTCCTCGGCTTCTCCGAGACCGTGACGGACTTCTCGCAAGTCGCCGGCCGCTACAACGAGCTCGGCGTGCATGTCACCCCGACCGGTTCGGGCAACCAGACATCTTCGCCGCAAGGCTGGGAACCGGATGCCGTGAACTGGACGCAAACGCTCAACGCTGACGGCTCCTGCACGCCAGACGCGTCGGACTATTCCTGCCACACCACCGGTACGCCGTGGACGCTGCGCCATAACGACGACGGCTCGCCGGACAACGTGTTCGTCAGCCATCCGACCGGCCCGAACACCCCCTATGCCTACGTCGGGCAGGTCTCGCCGTTGATGCTGCTGGCGCCGAGCCAGGCCAAGGGCATCATGATCGTCGGCAAGCTCGGCGGGCAGGTGGTGCCGGTGGTGATCCGCGTGGGGTACTCGTACAGCGACCCCGCGAACCTGCTGGCCTCGGTGGGCGATGACCAGATCGGCATCTCGATCCTGACACCCGCGACGCCCATCCCGACGAACGCGCTCGCCGGCGGCTACATCGGTGCGACCAGCGCATCGGCATGCGGCCTCGTGACTTCGAATGGGCCGACCACCAACATCGGCGGTTTCAACGGCATCAATGGTACGGTCCCGCACCCCGAGCTTCCCGGCACCTACAGCAATGGCTTCTTCCATCCGGAAGCCGGCAACTGCAGCGACGGTACGGCCGTCTCCACGCTCGCCGCGAACTACACGTCCACGCTGTTCCAGAACGGCACGGCCGCCTTCATCAACCCGCTCACCTCGCGTGTGACGGCGCAGTTCGGGCTCGACTACACGCAGGCCTCGCCCGGCAAGTTGATCGTCACCGCGCAGAACGACTTCAACGCGCAAGGGGCAAGCGGCAACGTGGCGCTGTTCAAGGCCGGCGACAAGGGCGTCGCGGTGAAGGTGGGCGACGTGTACGCAATGCTCATGAACAACAACAAGTACAACCCGTTCTTCACGGTGGGCGCGTTCGTCCAGTAGGACGCGCAGCAACGCAACCGCAGGCGGCAGCGCCAGCGCGCTGCCGCGTCTGAACAACGATATGGAGGAGACGCAAATGCAATGGCGTAAATGGCTGGCAGCGCTCGCGTGCGCACCGATGACGGCGGCACTCTTGACGGGATGCGGTGGTGGAGACGACCCGCCGCCGCCCGTGATCCAGCGCCTGTGTCCGCAAGCGATCGACTACAACACCGTCTTCACCGGGGGCTCGGGCTCGGGCGAACTTGTGAAGGTGCAGCTCGACACCACCAAGATGACGTACCAGATCACGTACCTGGCCTCGCCGATTCCGGTCAAGACCGGCACCGTGGCACCCACGCGCGATACGCCGCCCAACAACGTGCAGACTGGCACGCTCACGCAGGAGACGGCGCTGCCGACCGAGAAGCTGAACCAGTGCGCGTTCCGCCTGAACAACGCAAGTCTCGACCCGAGCCGGCCCGCGCGGTTCTTCCTGGGGCAAGGGGTGCTGGGCGGCACGATTCCGGGCGCGACGATCCAGTTCGACGGCATTGTCGGCGTGGGCAGGATTCCGCAGACGACCTTTCCGTATTACCCGTTCATCAGCTTCTCGAACACCGAGACCGATCTGAGCAAGATCGCGGGCAACTACAACCAGTTGGGCTATCACCAGGTGCCGTCGCAGAGCTTCTCGCAGCAGGCGGTCGATGCGCGCTTCACCATCAACGCAGACGGCACGTACACCGAATGCGACAACCTCGGCGTGAAGAACGGCGGTGCATGCCTGACCTCCACCGCGACGGTCAACCAGAAGTTCACCTTGCGCAGCGACGCGCCGGCCTTCACCACGCTGAACTACCAGCCGCAGGTGCCGCCGACGGTGTCGTCGCTCGATCCGAGCAAGGCGGGTAAGGGCGTGCTGATCGTGGGCAAGCTGTACGGCCAGCTCGTCCCGATCTTCATTCGCGTGGGCGCGGCCAACTCTGATCTGACGGCCGGCCCGCCCGTGGCTGACGACGAATCCGGCATCTCGATCATGGCGCCGGCCGCGAACGTCGCGCAGGGCTCGCAAGACGGCGAGTACACGGGCGTGGACAGCCAGTTCAACTATCGCGCCACGGCGCTGGTCGGCACGCAGGCCACCCTGCTCGACCCGTTCAACGCCTCGCAGGCCGCGCTCACCCGTCCGCTGAACCTGGACTTCACGCAGACCGTGCCGGGCGTGATCCGCACCACGCAGACGAGCGCGCCCGCAGGCTCCGCGCCGACGGGCAAGCTGATCTTCACCGGCAAGACCTTCGGCTTCCTGGACATGAGCGATACGAAGAACCCGTACTTCACCGTGGGTGCCTTCGTGCAGTGACGGCTCCATCCGAAAACGCCATGGGCGTGGCGCATGACCGAGGCAGCGCCACGCCCCGCTCAGAACAACAGGAGGAAGGAACATGAAACGACTGACTGTCGCATTGATGGCGGCTTGTGCAACGGGCGGCGCCATGGCGCAGCAGGCCGGCGACAACGTGGCCACGCTGGGGTGGTTCCACATCATGCCGCAGGACTCCAGCAACAACCTGACGACCACGGTGATCAACGCGCCGATCAACGACCCGCTGCGCCTGCCGCGCAGCTTCACGTCGCCCAACAGCGGCCTGACGGTCAACAACGCCGACACGCTCGGCCTGACGCTCACGCACTTCTTTACGGACAACATCGCGCTGACCACGATTGCCGGCGTGCCGCCCGAATTCAAGCTGACCGGGCATGGCGTGATCCGCGCGCCCGGGCCGGCAGGCGCGCTCGGGCATGTGGACCTGGATGATCCTTCGAACCAGCCGGCGGTGCGCAAGGCGCGCCAGTGGAGCCCCGGCGTCATCCTGCAGTACTACTTCGGGCATGCGCAATCGAAGTTCCGGCCGTTCGTGGGCGCGGGCGTGGTCTACAGCTTCTTCACCAACATCGAGCTGAATCCGAACTTTGCTTCGGCCGTCAATCGCGAGCTGGGCAGCGTGCTCGCCGCGGGTGCGGGCAAGCCGGGGCCGACGAGCGTGGAGGGGAAATCCTCGTCGTCGTGGTCGCCGATCTTCAACCTGGGCGCGAGCTATGCCATCAACGAGCGCTGGGCGCTGACGGCAACGGTGTCGTACATCCCGCTCAAGACCGAAGCCGCCACCGTGATCAAGGCCGCGGACGGCACGACGCTCGCCACCACGAAGACCACGCTGAAGGCCAATCCGATCATCACGTTCGTGGGGGTGTCGTACAAGTTTTAGCCGGGTGCCGCTGTCTACCTGGCTAAATCGGCGCGGCGGGCGTCCAACGGGAACGGGTTCCCGCCGCTTTCTTAAGACGGTTTCCACCGTCAGTTCCAGTGAGGCAATAAATGAGCACACGTAAAGTCGTATCTCTTGCAGTTGCACTCGCACTTGCCACCGTAGCAGCCACACCCGCACTGGCCGTCACCGTTTCGCGTGTCGATGGCCAGCCGATGAACCCGAACGGCGAGCCGTTCTCCGTGACCGGCGCAACCACGTTGTCCAAGGGCATCCTGAGCGCCAACTGCACGGTGACGTTCAACGGCACCATCACACCGTCGGGCATCGTCAACATCACGTCAACCACCTTTGCCGGTGGCGGGACGTGCGGCCTGATCACCGGCCTCACGCCGTGGACCGGGCAGGCGGACAGCACCACGCAGCTGACCATCAACAACGCTGCAGTCAATGTCTTCCTGGCGGGCAAGTGCGGCCCGAGCAAGGTGGTGACGACGTGGAACAACGATGCATCGTCGCTCACGTTCACCAACGCGCCGATGGATCCGGACTGCAAGGTCGGCGGCACCGTGTATTCGTCGCCGAAGTTCACGGTGCAGTAAGCACGCCACCGATTGGCCCGCGGATGCGCAGCCGCTGTCAATCGGCATGAAGCAATGGGCCCGGCATGTCGGGCCTGGCTTGTTCTGGGGCGTGCTTCTCAGGGCAATACCCCTGTCGCCAATAGCGACAACGCATGTGCTTCGGAAGTGGCATGATCGCGCTTGCGCCGCTGCACCGGGGCAGCGGCCAATCTTCAGGAGCCAAGACATGCGTTTGCTCACTTCCGCCGCAGCGGCCGTTGCGATGGCCGCATCCGTCGGCATCGTCCACGCACAGACCGCCACGCCTGCCGCCACACCGGCACCCGCCATTGCACAGCAACGCACGCAGGTGCCGGGCTACTACCGCATGGCGCTCGGGGATGACGTCGTGACCGCGCTGTACGACGGCTACGTCGACCTGCCTGCCAAAACGCTGGTGGGCATGAACGCGCAGTCGGTGCAGAGCCTGCTGGCACGCATGTTCGTATCGAGCACACCCGGCATGCAGACTGCCGTGAACGGCTACCTGATCGACACGGGCAGCAAGCGCATCCTCGTCGATACGGGTTCGGGTACCTGCTTCGGTCCGACCATGGGCGGCCTGGCGGGCAACGTGCGCGCGTCCGGTTACCAGCCCGAGCAGGTCGATGCGGTGCTGCTCACCCATTTGCACCCGGATCACGCGTGCGGCCTGCTGACGCCGCAAGGCCAGCCGACGTTCCCCAACGCGCAGGTGTATGTGGCTGCGCCGGAAGCGGATTTCTGGCTCAGCGAGACGATCGCGGCATCCAAGCCGAAAGACATGCAGCCGTTCTTCAAGATGGCACGCGATGCCGTGGCGCCGTACGCCGCCGCCGGCAGGCTGAAGCAGTTCAAGCCCGGCGACGAAGTGGTGGATGGCGTGCGCTCGGTGGTGGCGAACGGCCATACGCCGGGGCATAGCGGCTACCTGGTGAGTTCCAAGGGCCGCAGCCTGCTGGTGTGGGGCGACATCGTCCACAGCCACGCGGTGCAGTTCCAGCACCCCGAGGTCGCGTTCGAATACGACGTCGACCAGAAGCAGGCCGTGGCTTCGCGCCGCAAGCTGTTTGCCGACGCGGCGCAGAACAAGCTGTGGGTGGCCGGTGCGCACCTGCCGTTCCCGGGCCTGGGCCACGTGCGCAAGGACGGCAAGGCCTTCGCCTGGGTGCCGATCGAGTACGGCCCCCTGCGCACCGACCGCGCAGACTGAACCGTCACGCGCCTGCCGGCCGCTTCATCTTGCACGTGGTCGGCAGGTCGAGGTCTTTGGCGGCGGTGGTGCTTTCGGTCTTGTGGCCCCATTGCGTGCCGTCATAGCCGACCTTGACGGTCTTGCCGTCCACCGGTGCGATCGTCGAGACGACTTGCGGCAGCAGCAGTTGGTGGTCGACCTTGCGCATGGTGACTTCGCCGAGGAAGCTCTGCTTCTGCATGCCCTCCAGGGCAAGGGCGATCTTCAGCGGGTCGGTGGAATGGGCCTTGCGGATGGCATCGGTCAGCAGTTCGACCGAGAGCACGGTCCGCGGTGCGAAATGCTCGCCGGCGGCCGTCTGCCGGGCACGGGCGTCCATCTGCATCAGCGGCGCGTTGCCGCTGCCCGGCGTCCATTCCGACACCCACGTCACCTTGCCGAGCTTGGCCTGTGATACCGCCAGCACTGTGCCGGGTGCGCCCGCGCCACTGTGGTTCAGGTAGCGCACGTCGTAGCCCATGTCACCGGCGGCCTTGATGAGCAGGTTCAGATCCTGCCCCCAGTTGCCAGTGAGCAGCGTATCCGCGCCGCTGGCCTTGGCTTTCGAAACATAGGGCGCGAAGTCCTTCACCTTGCCGATCGGGTGCAGCGTCTCGCCGGTGAACTGCACGTCGGGCCGTGCCGCAGAGATCATCTGCTTGCCCAGCGACGCCCACAGCCGCCCATGCGCGTAATCCTGATTGAGCGAGTAGACCTTGCGGATGTCGGGCTGCGTCTTCACGAAGTTGGCCAGCGCGCGCATCTTCATGGCCGTGTTCGCCTCGGTGGCGAAGTGCCAGAAGCTGCAGTGCGCGCCCGTCAGGTCCGGGTCGATCGACGCGTAGTTGATGATGAGCACCCGCTTGTGGGGATTGCGCTCGTTGTGCTTCGTGGCCGCATCGACCATGGCCGCCACCACGGACGAGCCCGAACCCCCGGTGAAGACGATCTTCGCGCCGGCATCGATCGCGCTCTGCAACGCCGACAGGCTGTCCTGCGCCGAGAGCTTGTTGTCGTACGTCGACAGTTCGTAGCGCGCACCGCTGAGCACGCCCTGCGGCTGCGCGTTGGCGTCGTCGATGGCGAGCTTGATGTTGGCCAGGAACTGCTCGCCCACGTTGGAGAGCGGGCCACTCAGCTGATCGATGAACGCGACCTTGATCGGCGCGGCATCGGCGGCGTGCGCCTGCGGTGCGCAAAGCAGCGTCGCGGCACAGGCCAGCGCTGACGACGGACGGGCGAAGCGGAATGATGCAGCCATGGGGTCTCCTTGATTGTTCGTTGTGGCCTACCACGTATCGATGAAGCGGCGCGAGGCAGGGTCGCGCGTATGCCGCGGCGGGGCAGGCGGCACCGATCGCAGCCCGCGCAGCAGCCAGCGGCGCGTGTCGGCGGGGTCGATCACCGCGTCGATCTCGAGATAGCTCGCAATGTTGAGCGCGCGGCCTTGCTCGTAGGCCTCGTCAACCATCTTGCGGAACAGCGCCTCGCGCTCGGCCGGGTCTTGCACCGCTTCCAGCTCCTTCCGGTAGCCGAGGCGGATGGCGCCCTCGATGCCCATGGCGCCAAACTCGCCGCTCGGCCACGACGCCGTGAAGAACGGCGCCTGGAAGCCGCCCGCCGCCATCGCCATCGCCCCAAGGCCGTAGCCCTTGCGCAGCACCACCGTGAAGAGCGGCACGCGCAGGCTGCCCGCCGTGACGAACATCCGGCAGACGTGGCGCACGGTGGCCGTCTTCTCCGCTTCAGGGCCCACCATGAAGCCCGGCGTGTCGCACAGCGAGACGATCGGCAGGTCAAAGGCGTTGCACAGCTGCATGAAGCGTGAGGCCTTGTCGGCGGCGGCCGAATCGATGGCGCCGCCGAGATGCCGGGGGTTGTTGGCAATGCAGCCGAATGCGCGGCCTTCGATGCGGATCAGCGCGGTGATGATGCCCACGCCAAACGCCTTTCGCAGCTCCAGCACGGAGCCGGTGTCGGCCAGTGCATCGATGACGGCGCGCATGTCGTAGCTGCGCAAGCGGTTTTCCGGGATCACGTGGCGCAGGCGTCGGGCGTCGCTGGCGCTCCAGTGGGCGAGCGGGCCCTGGAAGTAGCTGAGGTATTGGCGCGCCGCGTCCACGGCTTGCGCTTCGTTCTCGACGAGCACGTCGATCACGCCGTTGGGGGCCTGCACGCTCACGGGGCCGACCTCCTCGGGGGCATACACGCCCAGGCCGCCGCCCTCGATCATGGCCGGTCCGCCCATGCCGATGGTGGCATCGCGCGTGGCGATGATCACGTCGGCGCAACCGAGCAGCGCCGCATTGCCGGCAAAGCACCGCCCCGACACGATGCCCACCGTCGGCACGAGCCCCGACAGGCGCGCGAACTGGATGAAGGTCGGGCAGTCCAGCCCGCTGATGCCGCGCTTCTCGGTGTCGCCGGGCCGGCCGCCGCCGCCTTCGGCAAACAGCACGACGGGCAGCTTCCACTGCTGCGCCAGGTCCAGCGCGCGGTCGGTCTTCTTGTGGTTGAAGGTGCCCTGCGTGCCGGCCAGCACGGTGTAGTCGTAGGCCAGCACCATGCAGCGGGCGTCCTGGTCGGGAAAGTGCGCGCCGTTGACGGTGCCGATGCCGGTGATGATGCCGTCAGCCGGCGTCGAGCGGATCAGGTCGTCCAGCGAGCGCCGTTGCCGTTGCGCGGCAATGGCCAGGGCGCCGTACTCGATGAACGAATCGGCGTCGCACAGGTGCGCGATGTTCTCGCGCGCGGTGCGCTGGCCCGTCTTGCGTCGGCGGGCGACGGCCTCGGGCCGGTTCTCGTCGAGCCCGAAGGCATGGCGGTCGATGACGGCCTGCAGATCGGGGCGGATGTGGTCCAGGTCGACTTCAACGTCCGCCGCTTCGGCGTGCTGGTCGGCATCGTCCAGCTGCAGCGCCAGCAGCGGCTGGCCTTCGCGCATGGTGGCGCCGGGTTGTGCATACACCTGAAGCACGTGCCCGGATGCCGGCGCGAGCACCACGTGTTCCATCTTCATCGCCTCCATCACGGCCAGCACCTGGCCGCGCGTGACGGCTGCGCCGGCTTCCGCGTGGATCTGGATCAGCGCACCGTCCATGGGCGCCGTCAGCAGTTCGGCATCGTCCGGCAGATCATCGATGGGGACGTGGCGCGCCTGCCCATCCGGATCTGCCGCGGCATCCGACGACGGATGAAACGCTCGGTGCGCACCGTCGCTGGCGTTCAGCAGCTCCGTCAGGCGCGCGTCGAGAAACTGCGTGTGGACCGCGTTGGCCTGCACGTCTGCATCGCTCAGGAGATCCTGCAGCAGCCGCTTGTTCGTCGCCAACCCTTCGATGCGGAATTCGCACAGTGCGCGGTACGTCTGCGCCAGCGCCTGCGCATACGTGCCGCGCGCTGTATGGACGATCAGCTTGGCGAGCAGCGAATCGAAGCGCGGGTTCGGCCGATAGCCGACGTAGCCGCACGTGTCGACGCGCACACCCGGGCCATTGGGTGGCTCGAACGCGGCAAGCGTGCCGGTGGACGGATGCGGCTGGCCGGAAGCGTCGAGCGTTTCGGCATTGATGCGCACCTGGACAGCGTGGCCGCGCGGTGCGATCGGCTGGCCCAGCCCAAGCTCTGCCAGCGACGCCCCTTGCGCGAGCGCCAATTGCGTCGCCACGAGGTCGACACCCGTCACCATCTCCGTGACGGTGTGTTCGACCTGCACGCGCGGGTTGGCTTCCATGAAGTAGAACGCGGCGTGCGGTGTGCCGGCGCCTTCCACCAGAAACTCGAATGTGCCGATGCCGCAGTAGCCGGCCGCTTTGGCGAGCGCAATGGCCGCGTCGGCGATGCCCGCGCGCAGGGCGTCGTCCAGCGCGGGGCTGGGTGCGATCTCGACCAGCTTCTGGTGACGGCGCTGCAGGCTGCATTCGCGCTCGCCCAGGTGCGCGACATTGCCGTGTGCGTCTGCAACGATCTGGATTTCAATGTGGCGCGGCGCCGGCACCAGCGCTTCCACGTAGACGTCGCCGCTGCCGAATGCGGCCTGGGCCTCGGACACGCAGCGCGCATAGGCCTGCGCAATCGCAGCCGCATCGTGCACCGCGCGCATGCCGCGCCCGCCGCCGCCGGCCACGGCCTTGATCATCATGCCGTGCGACGGCGGCAGCGCCGCGAAGAACGCCTGCGCCTCCTGCAACGACGTTGCGCCGCGTGTGCCATTGACGATCGGGATGCCGACTTCGTGTGCCAGCGCCCGAGCCCGGGCCTTGTCGCCGAACATGTCGAGCACGCGCGGGGCAGGGCCGATGAACTGCACGCCGGCTTCGGCGCACCGGCGCGCGAACGCGGCGTGCTCGCTCAGAAAGCCGTAGCCGGGGTGGAGCGCGTCGGCGCCCACGGCGCGCGCGGCGGCGAGAATCGCTTCGCCATCGAGGTACGCACGGGGGCCGGTGCCGGGCAAGGGTACGGCTTCGTCGGCGCGCAGCGGGTGCAGGGCATCCCGGTCGTCTTCGGAATAGACGGCGGCGCAAGGCAGGCCGACCGAGGCGGCCGCGCGGGCAATGCGAATGGCGATCTCGCCGCGATTGGCGATCAGCAGTTTGCGAAACGTCATGTGAGGGGGAGGCGTCAAATCCGTTCTGCGAGCGGCGCGAGATCCTGCTTGCGTACCTTGCCCGTGGCCGTGAGCGGCAGGGCATCGACGATGCGCACGATGGGCACCTTGTAGACCGCCATGTTGTCGCGGCACCACTGGGTGAGCGTCGCGTCGTCCAGCGTGCCGACGGCCTCGGGGCGCAGCATCACGAACGCGACCGGGACCTGGCCGCGCTGCTCGTCGGCGCGGCCGACCACGGCGGAGCCCAGCACAGCGGGGTGCTTGCCGAGCATGGCTTCGATCTCGGCCGGGAATACGCTCATGCCATTGACCTTGAGCATCTCCTTGCGGCGGCCGAGGTAATGGATGTAGCCGTGCTCGTCGATGCAGCCGATGTCGCCGGTGTGGAACCAGCCGTTGCGCAGGGTTTGTGCAGTCGCTTCCGGCTTGTTCCAGTAACCCTTGAGCAGCGTAGGGGTGCGCACGCACAGTTCGCCCTCTGCGCCGATGGGCAGGACTTCGTGCGTGTCGAAATCGCAGATCTTGAAGTCGGTGCCCGGCACGGGCAGTCCCACGAAGATCGGCTGCGAACGCAGGTCGAAATCGTCATCCTGCATGCCGACCGTGAAGGTGTTGCAGGTTTGCGTTTCGGTCATGCCCCAGGCGCTCTCGGCCATCATCGAGCCGGTGAGCTCCCGCCACGCGCGGCGGTACTCCGGGTTCAGCTTCTTGACGAACGACGACACGCCCGTGTGTCGCAGCGAGCGCAGGTTGTATTCGTGCACGCGCGGATGCGCCATCACTTCGGCCGCGCTGTCGACGAGCATCGAGCCGTTGGTGACGCGGTAGCGCTGCACGCCGGCCATGAAGGCCTCGGCATCCCAGCGCGCCAGCAGCACCAGCGGCACGCCGAGGAACGCGGGAAAGATCAGCCCGGTGTTCTCGCCGGCAATCCAGAACTGCGGATAGAAGCTCAGCATGACGGTGTCGCCGTCTGCGCGCAGCGACACGGCCGAAAACGCGGCGGCCATGTCGACCATGTCGCCCTGCGTGTGGATGCAGCCCTTGGGCAGGCCCGTCGTGCCGCCGGTGTAGTTCAGCGCGGCGGGGGCGTCGAGCCCAGCGGGCGGCAAAGCGATGGGCGCAGTGTTTGCCAGCGCCGGCACCAGGTCGATGGCGTCATCGCAGGGGGCGGGCGCTTCGGCCAGCATCGCGGGCAGCGGCAGCGTCGGCTGCGCGGGCACCACATCCGCATAGCGCGTGACGAAAACATGCTCGAGCGATGTCTCGGCCCGCACGTCGCGCACCAGCGGCATCAGCCGATCCAGCGTGACGATGGCGCGCGGCGTCGCGTCGGTGAGCGCATGCATCAACTCCGCGCGCTGCGATAGCGGGCTGATCGGCACATACACGGCACCGAGCTTCAGGATGCCGAAGAACACCACATTGAATTGCGGACAGTTCGAGAGGAACACCCCCACGCGATCGCCCGCGCCAATGCCGTGCCGGGCTAGCAGCGCCGCAAAGCGGTCAGACAGGTCATCGAGCTGGGCGAACGTCGTGTCGTGCCCGTAGAAGTGGATGGCCGGTTTGTCTGGCGTGGTGCGAGCCCAGTGGCGCAGATACTCGGTCAGGGCGACGCGTCCGACGGGGTAGTGGGGTTCGCGGGGGGCATCGACCGGCCATGCGCGCGCCCAGAGCGCGCGAACGCGGCCGAGATACTCGGACTCGTCCATCGCCAAAGCTTGTCTCCGTTGGGTTGTGCAGGGCATACGCCCGTGGGCGTCGCACTGTCTATACTTGATGGTAGTTTTTTATACCAACGGGTATGAATATAGGAGCCGTTTTTTGAGGCGTCAAGCATTCCAGGATGCCGGGCCGCCAGGATGTGCGCACGCTACGGCGTGTTCCCGGGCGGCGTGCGAAAATGCGTGCTATGTCCTCCGTCCGCAAAACCGCTGTCTCCGACGTGAATCCGCCTGCCGAAGCCGAGGCGCCGTCGATGCGCCCGCACATTGCCGAGCGGCAGGAGGCGCGCCGCCGCCAGATTCTCGATACCGCCGCCCAGCTCTTCTTCACGAAGGGCTATGCCGGCATGACGATGAGTGATCTGTGCAGCGCGCTCGGCGTGACCAAGCCGGCGGTGTATTACTACTTCACCGACAAGTACGAGATCTTCGACATCCTGTGCCGCGAGTCGGCGCGGATCACCATGTCGGCCATCCGCGAGACGGCCGACCCGGCGTTGCCGGTGCGCGAACGCCTGCATGCGTGCATGCTGGAACTGGCCCGACGCTGCATCGCGTGCCATTACTCGGCCACGCTCTGCTATCGCGACCGCCAGTACCTGCGCCCCGAGACGATCGAATGGATGGGCGCGATGTCGCGCGCGTACTATCGCGACCTGTATGCGCTGCTCGACGAAGGCAAGCGCCTGGGCGTGTTCGAGTTTGGCGATGCACGCGTCGCGGCACACGCCATGGGCGGCGTCATGGGTTTCATGTACACGTGGCATGACCCGTCGCGCATCGACGCCGAGGTGCTGGCGCGCGAACTGGCCGACGCCATGATGAAGATCATCCTGCCGGCTGCTCCGAGCCCCGGGCCCCAGCGCGCGCGCTGAGCGTAGCCCCCGTTGCCCCTGGCGGCAGCGCGGGGAGCCGGAAAGTCTCCGGCGTCATCAGGTCGATGCCGCAATCGAGCGTTTCCACCCAATCGATGAACCGATTGACCATGGTCTTGCCGCGGAAGGCCTGACCGTGCTGCGGCACGATCCATTCGATGTCGAGCCCGCGCACCATCTGCGCCCACAGCCGGCACACCCGGTTGCCGCTCATGTAGCGGCGGTGGAACGGCGCCATCAGCGGCAGGTGCGCATCAAAATCCTTCACCGGTGTGGCAGCCACATTGGCATGCACCATCGACGCTCCCAGGTCGCCCGAAAACAGGATGCGCGACTGCGGATCGTAGAACTGGAAATTGCCCTCCGAGTGCAGGAAGTGCGCCGGCACCGCCAGCAGGTGCGTGTTGCCGAGCGGGATCGCCATGCCCGTATCCGGGATCGGCACGATGCGACCTTCGGTCTTGCCCACGTTGCAGAAGTGCGGCAGAAACCGTTCCCACACGCGCGAGATCAGGATGTCGCAGCTCGAACTCGTGAGCCATCTTCCGGCGGAGGCAACGATGTCCGGGTCGGCATGCGAGGCAAGCACATAGTCGAGCTGCTTCGGCGCAAAGTAGCGGTTCATCGCCAGGAAGAGCGCGTTGTACGTCATCTGGCCGCCGGGGTCGATGAGCGCGCCGTGGCCGTGGTCGACGATGAGGAACTGGTTGGTCTGCACCGGCAGGGCGTCGTGGTCGTCGACGAGGTCGGAGAACATCAGGCAGACGTGCTGGGGCGCTTCATACAGGGTGGTGACCATGGCGGGCAGGGCGCGGTTGGGATGCCGCGATGGTCGCGCAGCGCCGCGCGCCGGCGCTTGATCCGTGTCAAGGCTCGCGTGACCCGACAGGAGCCCGGCGCTGTCCGTTGTCGGTCTTGCCTAGGCTGCACGTGATAAACTTTTGATTTTTAACGCTTTGCGCGAGCCGCTCGCGGGTGTTTCCGCCTGAGTCTGTCGCGCCGCCATGCCACCCGGCATGCTGCATCCCCCTATGAACACTGCGACATCGTCAGAAGCGCCGGTCAACGAATCGGTGACATTCGACAGCTTTGGCCTGCACGCCGATATCCTCCGTGCGCTGGCCGAAAGCGGCTATACCAAGCCCACGCCCATCCAGGCGGCTGCCATTCCGGTGGTCACTGCCGGCCGTGACGTCATGGGCGCGGCGCAAACGGGCACCGGCAAGACCGCCGGCTTCTCGCTGCCGATCATCCAGAACCTGCTGCCGGACGCCAATACGAGCGCATCGCCGGCGCGCCACCCGGTGCGGGCGCTGATCCTGACGCCCACGCGCGAGCTGGCCGACCAGGTGTACGACAACGTTGCCAAGTACGCGAAGTACACGGCGCTGCGCAGCGCGGTCGTGTTCGGCGGCGTCGACATGAACCCGCAGACCGAGCAATTGCGCCGGGGCGTGGAAATCCTCGTGGCCACGCCGGGCCGCCTGCTGGACCACGTGCAGCAGCGCAGCGTGAACCTGTCGCAGGTGCGCATGCTGGTGCTGGACGAAGCCGACCGCATGCTCGACATGGGGTTCCTGCCCGACCTGCAGCGCATCATCAACCTGCTGCCGGCGCATCGGCAGACGCTGCTGTTCTCGGCGACGTTCTCGCCGGAGATCAAGAAGCTGGCCGCCAGCTACCTGCGTCATCCGCAGACCATCGAAGTGGCGCGCAGCAACGCCACGGCCGAGAACGTCCGCCAGGTGATCTACACCGTGCCGGACAACCACAAGCAGGCCGCGCTCGTGCACCTGTTGAAGCAGCGCGCCGAGCAGGGCCTGCCGCGCCAGTGCATCGTGTTCTCGAACAGCAAGATCGGCTGCTCGCGCCTGGCGCGTGCGCTGGAGCGCGAAGGCATCAACGCCAGCGCCATCCACGGCGACAAGACCCAGACCGAACGCATGCAGACGCTCGAAGCGTTTAAGCAGGGCACCGTCGATGTGCTGGTCGCCACCGACGTGGCAGCACGTGGTCTCGACATCTCGCAGATGCCGTGCGTGATCAACTTCGACCTGCCCTTCAATGCGGAAGACTATGTGCACCGTATCGGCCGCACAGGCCGTGCCGGCGCGTCCGGCGACGCACTGTCGCTGTTCGCTCCCGGCGATGAGAGGCTGCTGGCCGATATCGAGAAGCTGATCAAGCGCAACCTGCCGCGCGAGCAACTGGAAGGGTTCGACCCCACCGGCGAGCAGTCCCGGGACCGTGAGCGCCGCGAGCGTAACGAGAAGCGTGCGCGCGCCGAAGTGCGCCGTGCCCGTGAGCGCGAGGAGCGCAACGGCGCCCGCGTGCTCGACCACACCGTCGTCCGCCCGGCATTCCGGCCGTCGGATGATCCGTTCTTCAATCGTCCGTACGAGTCGACGGCGCCTGCGGAAACGGCCGAGACCGCCAAGCCCGCACAACCGGCGGGGCATCCGCGCACGGCCAAGCGTCCGATCGCGGCGCTGCTGGGCGGCGTGCCGCGCAAGCGTTAAGGCGCGCCGTCGGGAACGGCGGCAACTATGCCGCCGGAGTCAATCGTGCAAGGCGATTGGCCCATGCCGGGACGGCCTCCCGGTAGAAGCCTTCCACATCCTGCGCGTGGATCTCCAGCCCAAGATGCCTTGCTGCCTCGGTGAGCGCGGCAAGCGGCTGATTGCGGTCGATGGCGCGCGCGCCGGTCTGCTTGCTCAGCTTTTCGCCTTCGGTGTTGACGACGACAGGCACGTGCAGGTAGCGCAGTGCGGGCAACCCGAGCAACTGCTGGAGATAGATCTGGCGCGGGGTTGAGTCGAGCAGATCGGCGCCCCGGACCACATCGGTGATGCCCTGGGCGGCATCGTCCACCACCACCGCGATCTGATACGCCCACATGCCGTCGGCGCGCTTGAGCACGAAGTCGCCCACGGCTTCGGCCAGGTTCTGGCATTGGGTGCCCTGCCAGCGGTCGTTGAAGCACACGGTCGCGGCTTGCGGATCGGGCACGCGCACGCGCCAGGCGCGCGCCTGGCGCCCGTGCAGGCCGTTGCGGCACGTGCCGGGATAGATCAGTGTCTGGTGACGCAGGCGGCCGTTGGCGTCGATGGTCGTGACGGAGTCGGCAATCTCGCGCCGCGTGCAGCCGCAGGGGTAGAGCTTGCCGACGGTTTGCAGCCGTTCCAGTGCCGATTCGAAGCGCGCCAGATGGCCGCTCTGCCATTGGGGCGCTTCGTCGGCGATCAGGCCGAGCGCCTCCAGCGTGGCCAGGATGTCGCGATCGGCGCCTGGCACGTTGCGCTGGAAGTCGATGTCTTCAATGCGCACGAGCCACGTACCGCCGTGCACGCGCGCGTCGAGCCAGCTCGCCAGTGCGGTGACCAGCGAGCCGATGTGCAACGGCCCCGTCGGCGACGGGGCGAAGCGCCCGCGGTATGGTCCGCGCGACGCGAGGGTGGAATCCGGAAAATCGAGATTGGCTTGGGACAACGCAGCACTCCAGGCGCAGATACCGACACCGCTATTGTGCGCGATTTCGCAGCGGCTACCGCTACTGCATCAGCAGGGCCTGCGCCAGGCGCGGGTCCTCCAGCTTGTCGACCCACCACTGCAGTGCCTTGCCGCGCATGTTCGTGCGCCAGGCCACCTGGAAGGTGCCGGCACGGTCGTCCTCGGTAGTGGTCTTGGCGATCAGCACGCCGGAGTCCAGGTACGGCTGCGCCAGCGGAACGGGCAGCCAGCCGCAGCCCAGGCCTCGGATCTGCGCTTGCACCTTGTCGGCCATCGACGGCACCACCAGCGTGTCCTGCCCCGCCATGACGCCGATCGTGCGTGCCGGGAGGCTGCGTGACGTATCCCCGACCGCAACGATGCGATGTCGCGTGATGGCGGCAGCGGGCAGCGGCTCCTCCAGCCGCGCAAGTGGGTGGTGCGCCGCCACCGCGAACACGAACGGGATCTTTCCGAGCGTGCGCGTCTGCAGGCCCTGCATCTGCATCACCTGGGCCGGGCCGATCAGCAGGTCGGCACGGCCCGAGAGCAGTGCATCCCATGTTCCGGCCAGCACTTCGCGGGAGAAGCGCAGGCGCGTGGCGGTGTTCTCGGCGTAGAAATCCTGGATGACCGGCATGAGTGCGCGGAAGTGCACGAGATCATCCACCACGATGGTCAGCGTGGCCTCCCAGCCGGTGGCCAGGCGCTTGACGCGGCGCGCGAGATCGTCGGCGGCCTGCAGCAGGTGGCGGCCTTCGTCGAGGAGCGCCCGGCCGGCGGGCGTCAGCTCCGCACGGTGGCGCCGGCGGTCGAACAGCAGCACGTCGAGGTCGTCTTCCAGCTTGCGCACGACATAGGTGAGCGCCGACGGCACCTTGCCGAGCTCCTGCGCGGCTGCGGCAAAGCTGCCCTTGCGTTCGATCGCGTCCAGCACTTCCAGGGATTCCAGCGAGAGCGCCATATTCAGAATTTTTGATGGGATGTGTCAAAGCGGCACCGCGTAAATATAGCCAATGTGCGTAGCATTGCCACATCAACGCAGTGATTTGGATAGGAGATCCATCAAAATGATTGAAATCCGCCCCTCGCAGGACCGCGGCTACGCAGACCACGGTTGGCTGAAGTCGTATCACAGCTTCTCGTTTGCCGATTACATGGACCCGGAGCATGTGCAGTTCGGGCCGCTGCGCGTCATCAACGAAGACCGCGTCGCGCCCGGCATGGGCTTCGGCACGCACGGCCACCGCGACATGGAGATCATCAGCTACGTGCTGGACGGGGAGCTCGCGCACAAGGACAGCATGGGCAACGGCAGCGTGCTGCGCCCGGGCGACGTCCAGCGCATGACGGCTGGGACTGGCGTGCGTCACTCCGAGTTCAACCACGCGCAGGACCAGACGACGCACTTCCTGCAGATCTGGGTGCTGCCCGCGCAGATGAGCCTCACGCCGAGCTATGAAGAGCGCCATTTCGATGCGGCGGCCAAGCGCGGCAAGCTTGCGCTGATCGCCAGCGCCGATGGCCGCGACGGCTCGGTCGAGGTGCACCAGGATATGGCGCTCTACGCCGGCCGCTTCGACGGTGCCGAAGCCGCGACGCTGTCCCTGGCAGACGGCCGGCGCGCCTACGTGCACGTGGTGCGTGGCAAGGTGAGCGTCAACGGCCGGGCGCTGACCGGTGGCGATGCGGCCAAGCTGACGCACGAAACCGCGGTGACGCTGTCGGACGGCGAAGACAGCGAAGTGCTGGTATTCGATTTGCCGTAATGTTGACGGCGCACGCTGGTGCGCCGTTTCTCTCGTCTTTTTGTCGACCCAACCAAAAGAGGATTCCCATGGCAAAAGTTGCCGTCGTTTATCACAGTGGTTATGGCCATACCAAGAAGCAGGCGGAAGCCGTGTTCGCAGGCATCCAGAATGCCGGCGCCGAAGCGCATCTGATCTCGGTGGCCGACGTCAATGACGACACGTGGGCCCTGCTGGCCAGTGTCGATGCGATCGTCTTTGGCGCGCCGACCTACATGGGCGGTGTGTCGGGCGACTTCAAGAAGTTTGCCGATGCCTCGTCCAAGGCCTGGTTTACCGGGGCATGGAAGAACAAGATCGCGGCTGGCTTCACCAACTCGGCATCGATGAACGGAGACAAGTACGCCTCGATCCAGTACCTGTGGACGCTCTCGCAGCAGCACGGGATGATCTGGGTGGGCACGGGCATGATGCCGGCTAACACCAAGGCCGCCACGCGCAACGACGTCAACTACCTGGGCGGGTTTGGCGGGGCGCTGGCGCAATCGCCGTCGGATGTCAGCCCGGAAGAGGGCCCGCTGCCGGGCGACCTGGAAACCGCCAGGCTGTATGGTGAACGCATAGTCGCCATCACGAACCAGTTCGTGCGTGGCGCCCAGTAAGCCCATGCACCAGAATAAAAAACGCCGGCATCATGTCCGGCGTTTTTTTATGAGGCGTGCGTTCAGAACCGCGTGCCGGTGCCGCAGAACACGCCCCGGTTGGAGCCCCCCGCACAGCTGGTGGAGCACCCGCCCGACACCGCAAGGCAGCATAGTGCAAGCAGGAGGGCGGCGTTCAGTCGCTTCATGCGGCGGCGCGGGTCTGGCGGTCGGCGCAATGCGGGCAGCGCTGACCGGGGATGTAGTCGGCGGATTGCTGTTCTTCCGGTGTCACCACCGCGCGGCAGGCGAAGCACTGCTTGGGGCCGGCCGGCAGCAGCTGGGCATTCAGCGCGGTGCGGTGGTCGAAGACGAAGCAATCGCCATCATAGTGCTCGCCGCCGACTTCTTCGAAGTACTTCAGGATGCCGCCTTCGAGCTGGTACACCCGTTCGACGCCGATCTTCTGCATGTGGATCGCCGCCTTTTCGCAGCGGATGCCGCCGGTGCAGAACGACACGACGGTCTTGCCTGCGAAGTCGTCCTTGTGGGCGGCAATGGCCGGGGGGAATTCGGTGAACTTGGTGATGCCGTAGTCGACAGCGTTGCGGAACGTGCCGACCGCGACTTCAAAGCCGTTGCGCGTATCGAGCATCACCACGGGGCGGCCTTCATCGTCGTGGCCCTGGTCGAGCCAGCGCTTGAGGTCGGCCGGCGAAACCGATGGCGCCCGTCCGTCTTCCGGGCGGATCAGCGGGTGGCGCATCGTGATGATTTCCTTCTTCAGGCGCACCAGCAGGCGACGGAACGGCTGGTGGTCGGACAGGCTTTCCTTCGGGTTCAGATCGGCAAAGCGGGGGTCGGCGCGCAGCCAGCCGACGATGCCGTCGATAGCCTCGCGCGTGCCGGCCAGGAAGATGTTGATGCCCTCGGGGGCCAGCAGCACGGTGCCCTTGAGCTCGCGCGCCTGGCACTCGGCCAGCAGGGCGGGGCGCAGGGTTTCGCGGTCTTCGAGCGTGACGAATTTGTAAGCGGAAATATTGACGATCTGCATGTGCTGCCGCGCCGTTTTTCAGGCGCTTGGATAACCCGTTGATTCGTAAGCCGAAATTATAGCCGCCCGCGCAGCGGTGCGGGGCTGCCGCAGGCCGGGCGGGCGTGCTCGGAATGCTTTGCGGAAGGTGTCACCCGGTACAATACGCGGATGAATTCGCCGCGCTTCGTCCACCTCCGTCTCCATTCCGAATACTCCGTCGTCGACGGCAACGTGCGCCTTGACGATGCCGTCAAGGCCGCGGCCAAGGACGGCATGGGCGCCCTCGCGCTGACGGACCTCGCCAATGCGTTCGGCCTCGTGCGCTTCTACAAGGAAGCGCGCGGCAAGGGCATCAAGCCCATCGTGGGCGCAGACGTGTGGATCACCAATCACGACGAGCGCGACAAGCCGAGCCGCTTGCTGCTGCTGGTGCGCAACAAGCAGGGTTATCTGAATCTGTGCCAGCTGCTGGCGCGCGCCTGGCTGTCCAACCAGCACCGTGGCCGCGCCGAAATCGCACCCGAGTGGTTCGACGAGCCTGGCGTGGAGGGCGCGCCGCTGGCCGGCGGCCTGCTGGCGCTGTCGGGCGCGATGGGCGGCGATATCGGCATGGCGCTGGCCAACGGCAACGAGGCGCTCGCGCGCAAGCTGGCAGCGCACTGGTCGCGCGTGTTCCCGAACGCGTTCTACATCGAGTTGCAGCGCGCGGGCCACGCGGGCACCGAGGCCTACATCCAGCAGGCCGTGAAGCTGGCGGCGGCGATGCACCTGCCCGTGGTTGCCACGCACCCGGTGCAGTTCATGACGCCGGACGACTTCACCGCGCACGAGGCGCGCGTCTGCATTGCCGAGGGCGACCTGCTGGCCAACCCGCGCCGCGCGCGTCGCTTCACGACCGACCAGTATTTCAAGACGCAGGACGAGATGTGCGAGCTGTTTGCCGACATCCCGTCTGCGCTTGCCAATGCGGTGCAGATCGCGCAGCGCTGCAACCTCACGCTCGAGCTGGGCAAGCCCAAGTTGCCGCGGTTCCCGACGCCCGACGGCATGTCGCTGGACGACTACCTCGTCCAACTGGCCAAGGAAGGGCTGGAGAAGCGGCTGGAGGTGCTGTTCCCCGACGAGGCCGTGCGCGAATCGAAGCGGCCCGAGTACTACGCCCGCCTGGAATTCGAGACCGGCACCATCATCAAGATGGGCTTCCCGGGCTACTTCCTGATCGTGGCCGACTTCATCAACTGGGCCAAGAACAACGGCGTGCCGGTGGGACCGGGCCGCGGCTCGGGTGCCGGCTCGCTGGTGGCCTATGCGTTGGGCATTACCGACCTCGACCCGCTCAAGTACAACCTGCTGTTCGAGCGCTTCCTGAACCCGGAACGCGTGTCGATGCCCGACTTCGACATCGACTTCTGCCAGCACGGCCGCGACCGCGTCATCCAGTACGTGAAGGAGAAGTACGGCAAGGACGCCGTCTCGCAGATCGCCACCTTCGGCACCATGGCGGCCAAGGCTGCCGTGCGCGACGTGGGCCGCGTGCTCGACCTCGGCTACAACTTCGTCGATGGGGTCGCCAAGCTGATCCCGTTCAAGCCGGGCAAGCTTGTCACCATTGAAGAGGCCAAGAAAGAAGAACCGCTGCTGGCCGAGCGCGAAGCCAACGAAGAAGAGGTCAAGCAGCTGCTGGAGCTCGCGCAGCGCGTGGAAGGCATGACGCGTAACGTCGGCATGCATGCAGGCGGCGTGCTGATCGCTCCCGGCAAGCTGACCGACTTCTGTCCGCTTTACACGCAGGGCGGTGAAGACGCCGGCGTCGTGAGCCAGTACGACAAGGACGACGTGGAAGCTGTCGGCCTGGTGAAGTTCGACTTCCTGGGCCTGACCACGCTGACCATCCTCGACTGGGCCGAGCGCTATATCCGCATGCTCGACCCGTCCAAGGCGGACTGGAATTGCAGCCAGATTCCGCTGAACGACAAGGCGGCGTTCGACATCCTGAAGACGGCCAACACGGTGGCGGTGTTCCAGCTGGAAAGCCGCGGCATGCAGGGCATGCTGAAGGACGCCAAGCCCGACCGCTTTGAAGACATCATCGCCCTGGTGGCGCTGTATCGCCCGGGCCCGATGGACCTGATCCCGAGCTTCTGCGCCCGCAAGCACGGTCGCGAGAAGGTCGAGTACCCCGACCCGCGCGTCGAGCCGGTGCTCAAGGAGACCTACGGCATCATGGTCTACCAGGAGCAGGTGATGCAGATGGCGCAGATCGTGGGCGGATACTCGCTCGGCGGCGCCGACCTGCTGCGCCGTGCGATGGGCAAGAAGAAGCCCGAAGAGATGGCGCAGCACCGCGAGTTGTTCCGCGCGGGCGCAGCCAAGGACGGGCTCTCCACCGAAAAGGCCGACGAGATCTTCGACCTGATGGAGAAGTTCGCCGGCTACGGTTTCAACAAATCGCACGCGGCCGCGTATGCGCTGCTGGCGTACTACACCGCGTGGCTCAAGGCGCATCACCCGGCCGAATTCATGGCGGCCAACATGTCGCTCGCCATGGACGACACCGACAAGGTGAAGATCCTCTATGACGATGCGGTCGGCAAGAACGGTCTGAAGGTGCTGCCGCCCGACATCAACGCGAGCCAGTACCGCTTCACGCCGACCGACGCCAAGACCATCCGCTACGGCCTGGGCGGCATCAAGGGCAGCGGCCAGGGCGCAATCGAAGACATCCTGCGCGCGCGCGAAGACGGCCCGTTCAAGGATCTGTTCGACTTCTGCGAGCGTGTGGATCGCCGCCAGGTCAATCGCCGCACCATCGAAGCGCTGGTGCGCGCCGGCGCCTTCGACAGCCTCAACGACAATCGCGCGCAGCTGCTCGCCTCGATCGGCCTGGCCATGGAAGCCGCCGAACAGAAGGCTGCCGCCGCCAATCAGGTCTCGCTGTTCGACCTGATGGGCAGCGACGACGCCGAGCAGCATCGGCCCGAACTCGTCGACGAACCGGCGTGGACGACCAAGCGCAAGCTGCAGGAAGAAAAGCAGGCGCTCGGCTTCTATCTCTCTGGGCACCTCTTCGACGAGTACCGCGACGAGGTGCGCCGTTTTGCACGTACGACGCTGGCCGATCTCGCCCGCGAGGTGACCGACAAGGGCAGCGGTGGCGGCTACGGCAACCGCGATGCGCGCAACAAGACCGTGGCCGGCGTGATCGTCGGCCTGCGCACGCAGATGACGCAGCGCGGCAAGATGCTGATCGTCATGCTCGACGACGGCTCGGCCAGCGAAGCGACCGAGGTGACGGTCTTCAACGAAGTCTACGAAGCCAATCGCGCACTGTTCAAGGAAGACGAAGTGCTGATCGTGCAGGGCAGCGCGCGTCACGACATGTTCACGGGGGGCGTGCGCGTGACGGCCGAGACCGTGATGGATCTGACCCAGGCGCGTGCGAAGTTCGCGCGGGCGATCCGCCTGTCGATGAACGGCGATTCCACGGCCGCCAGGCTGCGCGACCTGCTGACGCCGCACGTGGCGGCCGACGGCAACGGCGTGTCGGTGCGCATCAGCTACGTGTGCGAGCAGGCGCGCTGCGAAGCGGTGCTCGGAGATGCATGGCGCATCGTCCCCAGCGAGGATGCGATCGCCGCCTTGCGCCAGGCGTTGGCGGCGGAGAACGTGGCAACGCTCTACGAGTAGTCCGGAGATGGCGCGCGGGGGCGCCATCGGGGGGACGCACCCCCGCACGACTGCACTTCACACAATTACGACGACAACTTCCATGAACGTTGGAATCTCGTGCAACGCGCTGGGCTACAGCGGCGGCAGTGAGCGCTATGCGATGGATCTGGTTCGCGGGTTGCACGAGCGCGCCATCCGTCCCGTGTTCTTCGCCAAGATGGTCGACAAGGCCATTCCCGAGTATCACCAGGTCAAGGCGGTCGCCTTGCCCACGCGCAAGCTGCCGGGCAAGCTGAACGACCACGCCTTCGGCTGGCTGGTGCGCCATCTGGCCAAACGCGAACACGTCGACCTGATGATCGGCTGCAACCGCACGGGCGCGTCTGACATTGCCATCTGCGGCGGCACGCACATCGGTTATCTGAAGAGCTTTCCCAAGCCGGCCGCGTTCTGGGATCGCCAGCAGATCGCGCTGGAACGCCGCGACTACGTGCGTTCGCACGTCATCGTCGCGCATTCGCGCCTGATGGCGCAGGAGGTGCTCGATTACTACGACATCCCCGAGGCCAAGGTGAAGACGGTGTACCCGCCGGTGAGCGAGGCAAAGTTCCGGCCTGTGGGCGAAGCGGAGCGCCAGCGCTTGCGCCATGAGCTCGGGTTTGCCGAGGACCGCGTGACTTTCGTGTTCCCGTCGTCGAGCCACAAGCGCAAGGGGTATCCGCTGCTGGAAGCGTTCTTCTCCAAAACGAACCTGCCGGTGCAGCTCGTGGTGATCGGGCGGCCGGTGTCGTCGTCCTCGCCGAATATCCGGTATCTCGGCTATCGCAAGGACATCGAAAACGTCTACCGCGCGGCCGACTACACGATCCTGGCCTCGCATTACGAGCCCTTCGGACTGATCGGCGTGGAGTCCGTGCTCTGCGGCACGCCCGCGGTGTTGGCGAGCAACATCGCCTGCACCGAGGTGATTTCCGAAGAAGGCGCACCGACCTTCGACGTGAACGATCCTGCCACGCTCGCGCGCACAATCGAAGCCGCCGTTGCACGTGCGCAGGCCGGCCAGGCACGTCTTGCGCACCCGCGCGAGCACTTGCGCTACGACCCGGGGGTCGCCGCGCATATCGATGCCTTGCTGGCCCTGGCTCCCCACGCGGAGACCGACCGATGAGCGCCGTGGTACGACGTGGCCGGACGCTGGTTCGCAGCGTGCCGGAGGTGCTGGCCGTGGTCGCGATCGCCATCCTGCCCGCCTTCATGCTGTCGGTGCGTGGCGCGGCCTTTCTCGCGTTTTCGCTGCTGCTGGCAGCCGCGCTGTGGTCGATGCTTGCGCCGCCCGCTGATGTGATGTCGCGCCTGCGCGCCATGTGGCGCGAGCACCGGTGGCTGATACTCGCAATGGCCGCCATGCCGACCGCCATGCTCATCAGTGCGCTGCTGAATCCGCAAGCGCCGCGCGGCGTTCCGTTTGCCTATGGAAGGCTCTGGTTGTTCGGGTTTGTACTGCTCGCGCTGCTGCAGCTGCGGCCAACACAGTTGCAGAGCGTGCAATGGGGCTGCGTGGCCGGGGCATTGGCTTCAGTGGTCTGGGCGTATCTCGAACTGCGTAACGCCCGTCCGGATACGGTCGGCGCGTTTTCCAACGCCATCCCGTTCGGCAACCTGTCGCTGCTGATGGGGCTGTTTTCCCTCATCTCGATCGGCTGGTCGAAGGGCGATGGTTGGCCGCTGACGGTGCTGCGCCTCGCGGCGGGCGCGGCGGGGCTCTATGCGTCGTACCTGTCGCAGTCGCGCGGCGGCTGGATCTCGATTCCGGTGCTCCTGCTGATCGCCGTAGCGACGCTGCGGCACGTGAGCTGGCGGAAGCGGGTGGCGGCCTTGCTACTGTTCTTCGCTGTGCTTGCCGCGGTCTGCGCGTCGTCGAGCCTCGTTCGCACGCGTTTTGATCAGGCCATGAACGACATTCGCGCCTATCAGGCCGGGCAACTCGACACCTCGGTCGGCATCCGGTTTCAACTGTGGAAAGCCGCAACCCTCATGTTGACCCGCCACCCGGTTGCCGGCGTCGGTCGGGGCCGGTTTGAGCCCACGCTGAAGGCGATGTCCCAGGAAGGCGTGATCACGCAGCAGGCCTCGGGCTTCGAGCATGCCCATAACGAGTTTCTATACAATGGCGCCACGCTCGGGGTACTCGGTCTTGGCGCGCTGCTGGCGTTGTACTTGGCGCCCGCCGCTTACTTCCTGCGCGCTGCACTGTGCGATGACCGCATCCTGCGCACCACCGGTGCGATGGGCCTCACGCTATGCGTGGGCTTCGTGCTCTTCGGGCTGACGGAGGTGATGTTCATCATCGCGCAGACCGTGGTGTTCTATAGCGTCATGGCGGCCGTCTTTGCCGCGCATATTCACCGGCGCCGGCAGGAGCTTGGCGCCCATCCTGTCCTCTGAGATCGTCTTTCGCATGCCTGCTTCCAACCGCGCCACGCTGGCCGTCATCATCGTTGCCAAGAATGAAGCCGCAGACATTGGTGACTGCATTCGCTCGGTGCGCGACTGGGCCGACGATGTGATCGTCTTCGACTCCGGCAGCACCGACGGCACGCAAGAGATCTGCCGCCAGTTGGGCGCGCGCGTATTCGAAACCGACTGGCCGGGCTATGGCGAACAGTCGAACCGCGCCTTGCGCGAGGCACGCACCGACTGGGTTCTTTCACTGGACGCCGATGAGCGCGTCAGCCCCGAACTGCGTGCGGAGATGATCGCCGTGCTCGAGTCGGGCAGCTCGCACACCGTGTATTCGATGCCGCGCAGTTCCAGCTTCTGCGGCCGGTTCATGAAGCACTCGGGCTGGTGGCCCGACCGCATCCGGCGCTTCTTCAAGCGCGAGAAGGTCACGTTCTTCGATGCGCCGGTGCACTCGCACCTGATTTTCGAGGGTACGGTCGGCGACTTCCGCTCGCCGATCATCCATTACTCCATTCCCGATCTAGAAGCGGCGCTCGACAAGGCCAACGATTATTCGACCGCCGGTGCCGCGGCGGCTTACGCCAAAGGCAAGCGTGCATCGCTGGGTAGCGCGATCGGCCACGGGCTGTGGGCGTTCATCCGCACGTACATCATCCAGCGCGGGTTCCTCGATGGGGCGGAGGGCTTCATGCTCGCCGTGTCGAACGCCGAGGGCACGTACTACCGCTATGTCAAGCTGATGATGCTGCATCGCCATGGCAAGCGCTGAGCGCCCGCGCCGCCTCGCCCTCGTTGTCACGACGTACAACCGGCCGGAGGCGCTCGCACGCGTGCTGGCCGGGTGCGCGGCGCAGACCGACACCGCATTCGATGTGATCGTCGCCGATGACGGTTCGCGTGACGATACACGCGCGGCCGTGGAGGCGGCTGCCAAGACGGCGCCGTACCCGTTGCGCCACGTCTGGCACCCCGATGAAGGCTTCCGCGCGGCGGAAATCCGCAACCGCGGTGTGCTGGCAACGGACGCGGACTACCTGGTCTTTCTCGACGGCGACTGCGTCCCGCGCCCCGACTTCGTGGCGCGTCATCGGGCATTGGCCGAGCCGGGCCGGTTCTTGTCCGGCAGCCGCATCCTGCTCGATGAGGAAATGACGCGTGAAGTTGTGGCCCACCAGATCGATATTCATTTGAAGGACCGCGCGTACTGGTTCCGTGCGTGGCGCGCCGGCCGTATCAACAAGTTCCTGCCGTTGCTGGTGCCCGGCCTTCCCGCGCCGCGCACCTTCCGCGACACCAGCCTGCGTGGCATCAAGAGCTGCAACCTGGGCGTATGGCGCAGCGATTTCGAGCGCGTCAACGGCTTCGACCAGAGCTTCGTCGGCTGGGGTCACGAAGATGCGGACCTGGCAGTGCGGCTGTACAACGCCGGTGTGCGGCGCAAGCGCGGCTTCTGTGCGACGGAAGTGTTCCACCTCTGGCATCGCGAGCAGTCGCGCGAGCAGGAAAGCCCGAACTACCGCCGCATGATGGCGCGCAGGAACACCGATGTCATCCGTGCAGAATCGGGCTTGGCAGAGCTGCGTGAACAGCGTGCCTGACTGGCAGAGACCTGCGTCTACCAGGTCTTCTTCTGCTTGGCCAGGCCCAGGAATGGCCGCACGAAGATCTGGTAGAGGAACTTGCGTACCAGGATCTGGTGCAGGTGATGGCCGAGTCCAAGGCGATCATCGGCTTCGCGGCTCTTGATGGCGCGATCGGCTTCCAGGTTGGAGCCGCTGTCGAAGTTCTGCACGCCAATCACGTACGGCACCACCGCGCGCATCTGCACGATGCCTTCACGCTCGAACTTGTACCAGTAGTCGGCGGCAAGCCAGACGGGATAGAGCTGCTCGACCATGCGCCTTGCCGCCGCCCGCGTGACGAAGTAGCCGTGCGCGAGCCACTGGTAGTTCGCGAGCTTCACCACGTCGTGATGCGCCGTCAGCGGCCTCGCGCTCCGCTTGTAGTAACGATCGATGTGGGTGAGAAGCGTCACGACCGGCTCGTCGGGCGAGACCTGCTGCGCCAGCGCGTCAAGTACGGCAGGAACATCGGCGCCGAGCTTTGCGTCGTCTTCGAGGATGAGGGCGTGCGGCAGGTCTTGCTCCAGCATCGCGCGGTAGACGCCGAGGTGGCTCAACGCGCAGCCGACTTCCCCGACGGTCAGCTCGCGGCTTTGCGCGAGGGCGCGGGCATGATCGTACTGGCGTGCCAGTTCTTCGGGCGGAAGTGCCTTCCCGTACACCCCCGGAAAGCGGGTATGCGGCAAGCCGAGTGCGTCGAGCTGACGCTCCAGTGCCTCGCGGCGCCCTACGTCGTGATCGAGGTTGATGAAAAACGTGGGGACGCGCGAAGTCATGCGGAAAGGGCTGGTGCCAAGCTGGGCCGGGGTGGTCGATTGCCGCTAAAATGCCGGGTCGCCTCGCTGCCGGATGGCAGTGCGGGCGGCGCATCTTGCCGGCAGCCAGGTCGCAATGCGATGCAAGCTGCCCACCCATCTTTGAAAACGCCGTGAGTATACAAGCAAAGTCCGATCACCCAGCCCCCTCCAAGCCGATGCTCAAGCGGCTGTGGACCTACCTGCGCCCAGAGCTCACCGCGTTCATCCTGGCCATGGTTGCCATGGGCGTGGTGGCTGCCACTGAAGGGATCATCCCCAAGGTCGTGAAGGATCTGCTGGACCAGGGCTTCGGCGGCGAATACGCCGGCAAGCTGTGGCAGGTGCCGGCCATGCTGGTTGGCATTGCCGTGGTGCGCGGCGTGGCGCAGTTTGCGTCCACGTACCTGCTGAGCCTGGTGTCGAACAAGGTGCTGCTGAACCTGCGCATGACGATGTTCGAGCGCCTGCTGCAGGCGCCCGCGTCGTTCTACCAGCGCAACACGGCGGCGTCGATCATCAATGCGGTGATCTTCGAGGTGAACCAGGTGCTGCAGGTGCTGACCGGTGTGTTCATCACGCTGGTGCGCGATTCGATGACGGTGCTGGCGCTGCTGGTGTTCCTGTTCTATACCAACTGGCGCCTGACGCTGGTGGTGGCGGTGATTCTGCCGATCATCGGCCTGCTGATGTCGCGCATCAACCGCCGGTTGCGTTCCCTGAACCGTGAGAGCCAGAACCTGACCAACCAGGCCGCCTACGTGGTGGAAGAGGCCGTGGGCGGCTACAAGGTCGTCAAGCTGCACGGCGGCGAGGCGTATGAGTCGCTGCGCTTCAACGCCATGACGAATCGGCTGCGCGGCTATGCCATGCGCGTGGCGGTGGCCGGCGGCCTGAACCAGCCGGTCACGCAGTTCCTGGCGGCGCTGGCGCTGTCCATCATCCTGGCCATTGCCATGCTGCAGGCGCAGGCCAACCAGACCACGGTGGGCGGCTTTACCGGTTTCGTGATGGCGATGCTGCTGCTGATCTCGCCGCTCAAGCACCTGACTGACGTGAACCAGCCGCTGCAGCGCGGGCTGACTGCCGCCGAGTTCATCTTCGGACTGATCGACACGCCGGTCGAACCGCAGGAAGGCGGCAAGCGCATTGACCGCGCGCGCGGCGACATCCGCTTTGACGACGTCACGTTCCGCTACGGCCACGACGGCAAGGCAGCGCTCGACAGCATCGACCTGCACGTCAAGCCCGGCGAGGTCGTCGCGCTGGTGGGGCCGTCCGGCAGCGGCAAGACCACGCTGGTGAACCTGCTGCCGCGCTTCTTCGATCCGACCTCGGGCACGATTTCGCTCGACGGCGATGCGCTGGCTGATCTGTCGCTGCACGACCTGCGCCGCCAGATCGCCTTCGTGAGCCAGGACGTGGTGCTGTTCAACGACACCATCGCCGCCAACGTGGCCTATGGCGCGCGTGATGCGTCGGAGATCGACATGGCCCGCGTGCGCCGCGCGCTCGAGGCTGCTTACCTGACCGATGTGGTGGACAACCTGCCCGAGGGCATCGACACCAACATCGGCGACAACGGCTCGAAGCTCTCCGGCGGCCAGCGTCAGCGTCTGGCGATCGCACGGGCGATCTACAAGGACGCGCCGATCCTGATCCTGGACGAAGCGACTTCGGCGCTCGATTCCGAATCCGAGCGCCAGGTGCAGGCCGCACTCGAACGCCTGATGGAGGGCCGCACGACGCTGGTCATCGCGCACCGCCTGTCGACGATCGAGAATGCCGACCGCATCGTCGTGCTTGAGCACGGCAAGATTGCCGAAGCTGGCACGCACCGCGAACTGCTCGAGCGCGATGGGCTGTATGCTGGATTGCATCGTATCCAGTTCGCCACCCAATAAGCGTTGCCCCGGGCGGCGTGCGCAGGATGCTCAAACCAAAGGAGACATCATGACGACCACCACGCCGCCCATCAGCCGGTTCCCCGTTCCTGAACTGGCCGACATTCCTGAAGACATTCGCGCACGCATCCTGGAAGTGCAGGAGAAGACCGGCTTTGTGCCGAACGTCTTTCTCACGCTGTCGCATCGGCCCGACGAGTGCCGTGCCTTCTTCGCCTATCACGATGCCCTGATGCTGCGCGAGGGCAGCAGCTTGACCAAGGGCGAGCGCGAGATGATCGTCGTGGCCACCTCGGGCGCCAACCAGTGCCTGTATTGCGTGGTCGCGCACGGCGCCATTCTGCGCATCTACGAAAAGAACCCGCTCTTGGCGGACCAGGTTGCAGTCAACTACCGCAAGGCCGACATCACGCCGCGTCAGCGCGCGATGCTCGATTTTGCGATGAAGGTCTGCACCGCCTCGCACACCGTCACCGAGGCCGACTACGACGCGCTGCATGCGCACGGCTTTGATGACGAGGACGTCTGGGACATCGCCGGCATCACGGCCTTCTTCGGACTGTCGAACCGCATGGCGAACGTGATCTCGATGCGGCCGAACGATGAGTTCTTCCTGATGGGCCGACTGCCGCGCGACAAGCGGTAGGGCGGTAGTCCGCTCCGGCCGCCAGGGTGCGCAGCGCTTCGCGCAGCTTGACAGCGGGGCTCGGCAGGAAGCCGCGACGGCGCCGGAATGCCGTGAGCGTGCGGCGCGATATGAGACCGGGAATGGGCAGCGGTTGGATCACGCCGGCGCGGCGTCCGGCGTCGATCATCGGTTCGGCCACCCAGGTCAGAAGGCCGGAGTGCGCGACCCGGTTTTTCAGCGCCGTCACCGAGCGCGTTTCCGCCACAATGTTCGGGAGCCCCAGACCGGCGGCCTCGAACACCTGCCGCACGTGCTCGAATGGGGCGGTTCCGCGCGGTGCAACGGCCCAGGGCACCTCCAGCGTATCGCAAGGGTCAGGGCAGGGGCGCTTGCGCAGCGCGTGCCCGGGTGAGGCCACCGCACAGCTCGCGTCTTCCCAGCGGCAATCTGCGATCGCCACGATCTCTTCCGTATCGGGCATCGCCATGGACAGCGCGAGATCGATCTCGTGTTTGACCAGCCCTTCGGCCAGTCGGTCCCACACTCCCCTCCAGAATTTCCACACCGGCTTTGCCGCCGAGCTTGGGTGTGTCGATGCGTGTGGTCAGGTGGCGAGGACAATGCTCTGTTACGGCAGCAGAATGACATGTCGCTGACGACTTCGCGCTTTCACCGAGATGCCCGCGTATCAATCATCGTGTGCCCAGCGCCCCACGAGATCGGCAGGAATCGCCTGAAACACTTCATCAAAACGCTTGCCGCAGAGCCGTTCCGCTTGCTTGAGCAAAAGCCCCACGGGGCTGCTTGGCTCATGCGCCTCAAACCAACTCCGGGCGGCGCGAATGGAGGCGAGGGCGGCACTGATCCATGACGGTCTCAGGTGGGTTCGCCTCTGGAAGAGCCGACCTCATGCCGATGCTCGCGCGCCAGCTCGACCGGCTCGCCACCGTGCTTGCAGACATACGGGGCAAGGTGATCGTTCTCGGGCACACTGACGACGCCCCTGGCCCGCGTGATCGCATGGAGTCAAACCTCGCGCTGTCAACCTTGCGCGCCACGGCGGTCGCGCGGCATTTGCAGGAGCGACGGATCGCATCGGACCGCTTGTCGATCATTGGTCGTGGCGCTAAAGATCCGGTTGGAGACAACCGCACCGCCGCGGGCAGGGCGTTGAACCGGCGCGTGGAGATTGTTCTTGAAAACGAACCAATGTGATACCTCGCTGTTGCCAGGGCCGTACGAACGTCGGTGCATGCGTGGCGTAGACACCTGTTGCGCATCGGTCCAAGCCGCGCCATGGGGGCGCGGGTCAAGCTCGATTTGCTAGCGGGGCATCCCGTCCCACATACGGGGTCGAGCTGCTGACTTGGCCGCGCGCCTGGCGCAAAGAGAGGGACGGGGTCTCCTGTCTGCGATCCGATGGCTGTCTAGTCCGCGTGGGCAAAACGGAAAACTACAGGCGCTATGAAGCGGGCTGAGGGCAGCAATGCCTGCCATGGGGCCGCCGGTTCCCGTTCGATCGAGGCCGCGCGGCTTCCCGACTTCGCCACGGAACTCCTGCTGACCGCAAGCGACGGGGCGCCATTCCGCTTACTCGTGGACGGCCAGATGGATGCTAGAACTTCCGATGACAAAGTCGTTGCGTGAACTGTGGGCCGAGTTGAACGCGCTCGAGAAAGAAATCGGTCGCGTCCGCTTCCAGGAAGTCAGCGCGGAGGCGATCGGGGTCGGACAGATATGGATCTTTCGAGTTGCCCATTGCTGCATGTGTAGCCAAGTATGTGGCTACACGTCTTAGCTGCGATGCGGTGGGGTGGCAATGGATGTCGTTGGAGTGGGCTTGCTGTAGAACCTTGATCTAATTCGGTTCTATCTATTCGTGTTGAGTGACGTTGGAGCGTGCTGGACTTACATCAGAATAATGTCGTACTGCTCCTGACTGGCCGCCGACGATTCCACCTGCAGCGAGATCGGCTTGCCGATGAAGTCTCCCAGCATCGCGAGGTGCTGGCTTTCCTCTTCCAGGAAGAGGTCGATCACGGACTGCGAAGCCAGGATGCGGAATTCCCGCGGATTGAACTGCCGCGACTCGCGCATGATCTCGCGCAGGATGTCGTAGCACACCGTGCGCGGCGTCTTGACCTGCCCCTTGCCGTGGCACACCGGGCACTGCTCGCACAGCACATGCGCGAGCGATTCCCGCGTACGTTTGCGTGTCATCTCGACCAGCCCCAACTGCGAGAAGTTGTTGACCGTGATGCGCGTCCGATCGCGCGCCAAGGCCTTGCGCAGTTCGGCAAGTACAGCCTCGCGGTGCTCGGCCGACTCCATGTCGATGAAGTCGATGATGATGATGCCGCCGAGGTTGCGCAGCCGCAGCTGCCGCGCGATGGTGTGCGCGGCTTCCAGGTTGGTCTTGAAGATCGTGTCGTCGAAATTGCGCGCGCCCACGTAGCCGCCGGTGTTGACGTCGATGGTCGTCATCGCTTCGGTCTGGTCGATCATCAGATAACCGCCTGATTTCAGATCGACCCGCCTCGACAGCGCGCGCTCGATTTCCGCTTCGATGTTGTAGAGATCAAAGATCGGGCGCTCGCCCGTGTAGTGCGTCAGGCGTTCGACCACGGCCGGCGTGTATTCCTGCGCAAACTCGATCAGCTTCTGGTGGTTCTCGCGCGAATCGACCTGGATGCTGCGCGTCTCGTCAGTCACGAAATCGCGCAGCACGCGCTGGGCGAGGTTCAAGTCCTGATAGAGGATCGACGGCGCGGGCAGGGTGGTCGCGTTGTGGCGGATCGTCGCCCAGATCTTGCGCAGGTACGCCACATCGTTGGCGAGTTCTTCGTCGGTGGCTTCCTCGGCGATGGTGCGCACGATGAAGCCGCCGCGCTCGTCCGCCGGCACCATCGCGGTCACGCGGGCGCGCAGCGCTTCACGTTCGGCCTCGTTGCCGATCTTCTGCGAGATGCCGATGTGCGGATCCTGCGGCAGATACACGAGCGTGCGGCCCGCGATGCTGACCTGGGTGGACAGCCGCGCGCCCTTGGTGCCGATCGGGTCCTTGATCACCTGCACCATCAGGGCCTGGCCCTCGAAGAGCGTCTTTTCGATGGCCACCTGCGGCGTCGGCGGGGCGTCCTTGGCGTCCCGCGGGTGCCAGATGTCGGCCACATGCAGGAACGCCGCGCGCTCCAGCCCGATATCGATGAACGCCGACTGCATGCCGGGCAGCACGCGCACCACCTTGCCCAGGTAGATGTTACCGACGAGGCCGCGCGTGAGCGTGCGCTCGATGTGGAGCTCCTGAACGGCGGCTTGCTGGACGATGGCCACGCGCGTTTCTTGCGGCGTGATATTGACGAGGATGTCTTCGGACATGGGATACCTGGAGAGCGGGTTTCAGCACCCGCCTCTGGGCCGGGCCGGGCTGCCCGAAGCGTGTCTTGAAACCAGCTTCCGCACGCTGTCCGCAGCGTGGGTCCGCGGCCGGCCAGAGGGCGGGTTACAGCGTGATGCCTGCTTGCGCGAGCAGTGCGGCGGTCTCGAACAAGGGTAGGCCCATGATACCCGAATAGCTTCCCGAAATATGGGAGACAAACGCTGCGGCGCGCCCCTGGATGCCGTAGGCGCCGGCCTTGCCGAAGGGTTCTCCGCTGGCGATGTAGCGGGCGATGTCGTTGTCCGTCAGCACCGCAAAGCGCACGTCGGAAATGGACAATGCGTGCATGGGCGTGCCGTCGGTCCTGACGACGGTGACGGCCGTCAGCACGCGGTGTGCGCGCCCCGACATGCCGCGCAGCATGCGGTGCGCATCGGCGGCATCGGCCGGTTTGCCGAGAATCTCCCCATCCAGGCACACCGTGGTGTCGGACGTGAGGATCGGCAGCGCGGGGAGGTGGCGTGCGGCGCGTCGGCGCACGGCGGCTTGCGCTTTCAACGCGCAAACACGCTGGACATAGTCGTCGGGCGTCTCACCGGGGAGGACGGCCTCCAGCGCTTCGGCGTCTTCGTCACCATCGGGCAGCAGCAACGCGAAGCGCGCGCCGATCTGGCGCAGCAGCTCCTGCCGGCGCGGGCTTTGCGAGGCGAGATAGAGGTGCGGCGCGCCCGGAGCGTCCAAGGTCATACGCGGTGGTACGGGTGGTTCTGCGTGATGCTCCACGCGCGGTAGAGCTGCTCGGCCAGCAGCACGCGCACCATGCCGTGCGGCAGGGTCAGGCTGGAGAGTCGCATCAGCATGCGCGCCTTGGCCTTGAGCACCGGGTCCAGCCCGTCGGCCCCTCCGATCACGAAGGCCACGTCGCCGCCTTCCTGCTGCCATCCGGTGAGCGATTCAGCCAGCGCGACGGTGGTGAGATCCTTGCCTCGCTCGTCCAGCGCGATCATGCGGCAGCCCTTTGGCAGCGCGGCCTCGATGCGCGCAGCCTCGAGCTGCATGACGGTGGCGGCGGTGCGGCTGCCCGAGCGCTGCTCGGGCTTGATCTCGCGCAGTTCGATGCGCAGTTCGGGCGGCATGCGCTTGGCATATTCCGAGAAGCCGTCCTCGATCCAGGACGGCATCTTGTGCCCGACTGCGATGATCAGCAACTGCATGGCGGAAGGCCCGGCGCGGGATTATGATGCGCGCTTGGCCGGAGCGCGCTTGGCTGCCGTCTTGGTTGCCGTTTTTGCGACGGTCTTGGTAGCGGTCTTCGTGGCGGACTTGGCGGTGCCGGCTGCGCGCTTGGTGGCGGGCTTCTTGGCGGTCGTCTTCGCAGGCGCCTTCTTGGCGGGTGCCGCGCCCTTGGTCGGGCGTTCGCCGGCGAGCTTCGGCTTGGTGGTGCGGCGCTTGGCCGGCGTGACCTCTTCGGCCTCGTCTTCCTCGTCGTCGTAGCCCTCGCTGGCCTTGGGCAGGCCGCGCTTGCCCGTGCCACCAAGTTCGATGCGCACCGGCTTGTCACCCCAGATCTCTTCGAGGTTGTAGTACTGGCGCAGTTGCGGCTGCATGATGTGGACCACGGCGTCGCCGCAGTCGACCAGCACCCACTCGCCCACGTCTTCGCCTTCCACGGCGATGATGTGGCCGCCGGCTTCCTTGACGGCGTCACGCACGGAGGCGGCGAGGGCCTTGGTCTGGCGGTTCGACGTGCCGCTGGCGATGACCGTGCGGTCGAACAGTTCGGTCAGGTGCGTCGTATTGAAGACCTTGATGTCTTGCGCCTTGACGTCTTCGAGCGCGTCGACGATCACGCGTTGTAGTTTGCGAATATCCATGCTGATTGAGAAGAACGTTTAAGGGCGAGAAAAGGTCAGGGAAAAGGTGCGTGAAAGCGGTCAATCACGCGGTCAAGCATTGACCGTGCCGTCGGCACGGCGGTACAGCGAATGCGATTGGATCAGGTCGGCCACCCCGGCGGGCAGGTCGGCGTCGCAGCGTTCGCCCGCGGCGAGCCGCTGGCGCAGGCGCGTGGATGACAGATCGACGGCCAGGGTCTGGTCGATCCACATGTGCCCGGCGGGTGCGCATTGTATCAATGCCGCATCGGCCCGGCGTGCGTCGAGTTCGCGTTGCACCGGCGCGTGCAGCGCCTGCAGGTCAAAACCGGGCCGTGTGGCCACGCACAGGTGCACGTATTCGAACAGGTCCTGCCAGCCGTGCCAGGTGTCCAGGCCGACGAGCTGGTCGGCGCCCATCAGCCACGCCATGGAGGTGCCGGGGCCGTAGACGCGGCGCAATTCGCGCACGGTATCGATCGTGTAGCTGGGGCCATGGCGGTCGACTTCCATGCTGCTCGCATGGACCTTGGCGCGCCCGCCGCGCACCGCCCTGGCGGCCAACTCGGTCATGGCCAGGCGCAGCGGAGCGGGCGTGATGTCGGCGGCTTTCTGCCACGACACGCCGGTCGGAATCCACAGTAGTTCATCGAGATCAAGCCGCGCGATGCACAGCTCGGCCAGGGCGATGTGGCCGACATGTGGCGGATCGAACGTGCCGCCCAGCAGGCCGAGACGATAAGGACGCCCAAGCGCCGGGCGGGGGAAGGCGGGAAGCGTCATACCCAGTCGCGCGCCGGCAGGAAATCGGTGTAGAGCGCGGCTTCGGGCGAGCCCGGCTCCGGCTGCCAGTCGTAGCGCCAGTTGGCCACGGGCGGCATCGACATCAGGATCGATTCGGTCCGCCCGCCGCTTTGCAGGCCGAACAGCGTGCCACGGTCGAACACGAGGTTGAATTCGACGTAGCGGCCGCGGCGATAGGCCTGGAATGCGCGCTCGCGCTCGCCGTAGGGCGTGGCGCGGCGTTGCTCGGCGATGGGGAGCCAGGCGGGCAGGAAGGCATCCCCCACGGAGCGCATCATCTCGAAGCTGCGCTCGAAACCGAGTTCGGCAAAGTCATCGAAGAAAATGCCGCCGATGCCGCGTGCTTCCTTGCGGTGCTTCAGATAGAAGTAGTCGTCGCACCAGCGCTTGAAGCGCGGATAGAGGTCCTCGCCAAACGGGGTGAGGGCGCTCTGGCACGTGCGGTGGAAGTGGGTGGCGTCTTCCTTGAAGCCGTAATAGGGCGTCAGGTCCATGCCGCCCCCGAACCACCAGACGGGTTCCGCATCGGGTCGCTTGGCGACGAAGCAGCGCACGTTCATGTGCACGGTCGGCACGTATGGGTTGCGCGGGTGGAAAACCAGCGACACGCCCATCGCCTCGAAACCGCGTCCGGCCAGCTCAGGCCGGTTTGCGGTGGCGGACGGTGGCAGCGTGTCGCCCATCACGTGCGAGAAGCCGACGCCGCCGCGCTCGAGCAGCGCCCCGCCTTCGAGGATGCGGGTGCGGCCGTTGCCGCGCAGGCGCTCGGTGGGCGGCTTCTCCCACGCGTCGGTGGCGAACGTGCCGCCGTCGAGCGTGCTTGCGGCGGTGGTGATGCGGTCCTGCAGGTCCAGCAGGTAGTCGCGGACGGCTTGGGTATCCATCAGTCGGGAAAGGGGCCGCCCGGGCGGCCAAGTCATGCGGGTGTCACCATTGTAGCGGGCGGGCCGCTGACGGCTGGGTGGGGATCACCCGAGGTGACGGAAGCCGCGCCCGGGGTGCGAGGCGCGGCATCGGGTGACGATTGCGTGGCGGGCTCAGTGGCGAATGGCGCGATGCCCGATGTCGGTGCGGTACTGGGCGCCGTCGAAGCGGATCTGCTCGACCACGCTGTAGGCGGCACGCTGCGCTGCCTTGACGGAGTCGGCCAGCCCGACCACGCACAGCACGCGGCCGCCGCTCGTGGTCAATTCGCCGTCCTTGAGCGTGGTGCCGGCGTGGAACGTGACGCTGTCCTCGGTTTCCTTCGGGATGCCGGTGATGACGTCGCCCTTGCGCGGGGCGTCGGGGTAGCCGTGGGCGGCCATGACCACGCCCAGCGCGGTGCGGCGGTCCCAGTCGAGTTCCATGCCGTCGAGCTTGCCGTCGATGGCGCGGTCGAGGACGTCGAACAGGTCGGTCTTCATGCGCGCCATGATGGGCTGCGTTTCCGGGTCGCCCATGCGGCAGTTGAACTCGAGCGTCTTCGGGTTGCCGTCGGCGTCGATCATCAGGCCGGCGTAGAGGAAACCGGTGTACGGGATGCCGTCCTTCTCCATGCCACGGATGGTCGGCAGGATGATCTCGCGCAGCGCACGGGCGTGCAGCGTCGGCGTAACGACTGGCGCGGGAGAGTAGGCCCCCATGCCGCCCGTATTGGGGCCGGCATCGCCGTCGAGCAGGCGCTTGTGGTCCTGGCTCGTGGCCAGCGCCACCACGTTCTTGCCGTCGCACACGACGATGAAGCTCGCCTCTTCGCCGGCGAGGAATTCTTCGATCACCACGCGAGCACCGGCGTCGCCCAGGCGGTTGTCGGCCAGCATCATGTCGATGGCGCCGTGCGCTTCTTCAGCGGTCATGGCCACGACCACGCCCTTGCCCGCAGCCAGGCCGTCGGCCTTGATGACGATGGGGGCGCCTTCCTGGTCGACGTAGGCATGTGCCTGCGCGGCATCGCTGAAGGTCTGGTACTTGGCGGTCGGAATACCGTGGCGCTGCATGAACGCCTTGGCGAAATCCTTCGACGATTCGAGCTGCGCCGCCGCCTTCGTCGGGCCGAAGATGCGCAGGCCCTTGGCGCGGAAGAGGTCGACGATACCGGCGGCCAGCGGCGCCTCTGGGCCCACCACCGTGAAGTGGATGCCTTCGCGCTCGGCAAAGGCGGCCAGCACTTCCGGGTCCGTGATCGGCAGGTTCTGCAGGCGTTTGTCGAGCGCCGTGCCGCCGTTGCCCGGCGCCACGTACACCACCTGCACCTTGGGCGAGCGTGCCAGCTTCCATGCCAGGGCGTGCTCCCGTCCGCCCGAACCGACGACCATCACTTTCATGCTGTACCTACCTGAGATTGCAAATCCGATTCGAAATCTGAAAAACAAAAACGGCGATCGTGAGGTCGATCGCCGTTATGCGCGCGTCCGGGGCTTATTCCCCGATGACCGCGTTGGTGAAGACTTCCTGCACGTCGTCCAGGTTTTCCAGGGCGTCGAGCAGCTTCTGCATCTTGACCGCGTCGTCGCCGGTGAACTCGACTTCGGTCTGAGGCTTCATGATGACCTCGGCCAGTTCGGCCTTGAAGCCGGCGGCTTCGAGCGCGGTCTTGACCTTGCCGAAATCGTTCGGCGGGCAGATGACCTCGAGCGAGCCGTCTTCATTCGTGACGACGTCGTCGGCGCCCGCTTCGAGCGCGGCGTCCATCAGCTTGTCTTCGGGCGTGCCGGGGGCAAAGATGAACTGGCCGACGTGGTCGAACAGGAATGCCACCGAGCCCTGCGTGCCCATGTTGCCGCCGTGCTTGTCGAACGCGTGGCGGACTTCGGCCACGGTGCGCGTGCGGTTGTCGGTCATGCAGTCGACGATGACGGCGGCGCCGTTGATGCCGTAGCCTTCGTAGCGGATTTCTTCGTAGTTCGCGCCTTCCAGGCCCCCCACGCCGCGCTGAATGGCGCGCTGGATGTTGTCCTTGGGCATGTTGGCGTCGGTGGCTTTGTCCATGGCCAGGCGCAGGCGGGGGTTGGAGTCGGCATCGCCTCCGCCCAGGCGGGCCGCCACGGTGATTTCCTTGATCAGGCGTGTCCAAACTTTGCCGCGCTTGGCGTCGGCAGCGGCTTTTTTATGCTTGATATTGGCCCATTTGGAATGACCGGCCATGAAACTCTCCGAGCGGAATGCAGTGGAATCTGGCGCGCAGATGGCGGTCCGACGCCACCTGCACGCTCTATAATCGGTCGCGGATTTTAGCATGCTGAACCCGACCGCCGCGCCGTCCGTCCGGTCTGGCACGCGGGTGCGCCACCCTCCGATTGATCCACGTCTGAACGCCATGACCGATCCCATTCTGATTGCCAAGAACGCCAAGACCGAACTGGTGCTGCTGCCCCAGCTTGCCAACCGGCATGGCCTGATCACCGGCGCCACCGGCACCGGCAAGACGGTGACGCTGCAAACCATCGCGCAGGGCCTGTCGAACATCGGCGTGCCCGTGTTTATGGCCGACGTCAAAGGTGATCTGACCGGCATTTCCCAGCCCGGCCAGTCGAACGACAAGCTCAAGGCGCGCCTGCAGGAGCGGGGCCTGGACGAGCCCCAATGGGCCGCCTGCCCCGTCACGCTGTGGGACGTGTATGGTGAGCGCGGCCACCCCGTGCGCGCCACGGTGTCGGACATGGGCCCGCTGATGCTGTCGCGCATGCTCGAGCTCAACGACATCCAGACGGGCGTGCTCAACCTCGTCTTCAGGATCGCAGACGATTCGGGCCTTGCGCTGCTCGACCTGAAAGACCTGCGCGCGATGCTCCAGCACGTCGGCGAGCACGCGTCGGACTACACGAACCAGTACGGCAATATCTCGTCGGCGAGCATCGGCGCCATCCAGCGCAACCTGATCGCGCTGGAAGAGCAGGGCGCCGACCGGTTCTTCGGCGAGCCGATGCTCGACATCAACGACCTGATGCAGACCATCGGCGGCAAGGGCGTGGTCAACATCCTGGCGGCGGACAAGCTGCTCAACGCGCCGCGGCTGTACGCCACGTTCCTGCTGTGGATGCTTTCCGAGCTGTTCGAGCATCTGCCCGAAGTCGGCGACCTCGACAAGCCGAAGCTCGCCTTCTTCTTCGACGAGGCGCATCTGCTGTTCAACGATGCGCCGCCGTCGCTGCTGCAGAAGGTCGAGCAGGTCGTGCGGCTGATCCGCTCGAAGGGCGTGGGCGTGTACTTTGTCACGCAGAATCCGGCCGATGTGCCGGACACGGTTCTCGGCCAGCTGGGCAACCGCGTGCAGCACGCGCTGCGCGCCTTCACGCCGCGCGACCAGAAGGCCGTCAAGGCCGCGGCCACCACGATGCGCGCGAACCCGGAGTTCAGCATCGAACAGGCGATCAGCGAGTTGGCTGTGGGCGAGGCGCTGATCTCGCTGCTCGACGAGGGCGGGCGCCCCGAGGTGACGCAGCGCGCGTTTGTCGTGCCGCCCGCATCGCGCATCGGGCCGATTTCGGACGACGAGCGCAAGGCGCTGCTCGCGAACTCGCTGGTGGCCGGCCGCTATGACACCGCCATCGACCGCGAATCCGCCTACGAAAAGCTCAAGGGCCGCGTGGCGCCGGACGGCAATGGGGCGGCCGCCCCCGCGCCGGGCACGATCGGCACGGACTTCGGCGCCTCGGCAGGTTCGGCGCCCGAGCCCGCCCCCGCGCCGACGGCGCCTGCCCAGGAAGGCGGCGGCTGGCTCGGCGAAGTCGGTTCGATCCTCACCAAGGGCACCGGCCGCAGCGGGCGTGGCGATTCAATTGTCGAAACGCTGGCCAAGTCGACCATGCGCACGATCGGCTCGACGGTCGGGCGCGAGATCGTGCGCGGCGTGCTGGGCAGCATCCTGGGCGGATCGAAAAAGCGCTGAGCGTTTGCCGCGCCCAGAAGCAAACAGCCGGCAATGCCGGCTGTCTTCGTTTGCGCAGAACCTGTCGCGATCAGTTCTTCGTGCCGAACAGGCGGTCGCCCGCGTCGCCCAGGCCCGGGATGATGTACGCGTTGCCGTCCAGGTGCGAATCGAGCGAGGCCACGAAGAGCTTCACGCCCGGGTGCGCCTTCTGGAAGACCTCCACCCCTTCGGGGGCGGCCACGAGGGCGAGGAACAGGATGTTCTCATCCGGCACGCCACGCTTCTTCATCACGTCGATGGCGTGCGCGGCCGAGTAGCCCGTCGCGACCATCGGATCGCAGAGGATGAACGTGCGCTCTTCCAGGTCAGGCAGCCGCACGAGGTACTCCACCGGACGATGCTGCTCATCGCGGTACACACCGATGTGGCCGACCCGCGCGGACGGAATCAGTTCCAGCAGCCCGTCGCTCATGCCCACGCCCGCGCGCAGCACCGGCACCACGGCCAGCTTGCGGCCGGCGATGACGGGCGCGTCCATCGGGCCCATCGGCGTGTCGATGTGGCGCGTGGTGAGCGGCAGGTTGCGTGTGATCTCGTAGCCCATCAGCAGCGTGATCTCGCGCAGCAGCTCGCGGAACGTGCGCGTGGACGTGTCCTTGTCGCGCATGTGCGTGAGCTTGTGCTGGATCAGCGGATGATCGAGGATGAACAGGTTCGGGAAGCGCGGGTCTTGTTTCATGGCAAGGCGGGAAGACGGGAATGCGGTGATGGGGCGCATTGTACGGCGGGCCCCACCCGGAGAGTCGAACGGTTTATCGGCGGCCGCGCATGAGGATGACGTACACCACGGCGGAGATCGCCAGCCCCACGAACCACGCATACGTGTACAGCGCCTCGAAGACGGCCGGCACGCTGGGAACGAACCCGGCCTGCTTGAAGAAGCCCGGCAGGTTCGGCAGCACGCCGATGACCAGCGCTGCAATCGCGCGGCCGTTCCAGCCGTTGCCGTAGCCATAGGGGCCGTCCAGGCGGAACAGCTCGCCGGTCTTGAGCACCGTACGGCGCACCAGGAAGTAGTCGACCATCATGATGCCGGCCACCGGGCCCAGCAGCGCGCCGTAACCAACCAGCCACGTGAAGATGTAGCCCTTGGTCGTCTCCAGGATCTTCCACGGCATCATCGCCAGGCCGATGCCCGCGGTGATGTAGCCGCCGATGCGGAACGAGATGCGATGCGGCGCCAGGTTCGAGAAGTCATATGCCGGCGAGACCACGTTGGCGGCGATGTTCGTCATCAGCGTGGCGGTGATCAAGGCCAGCAGTGCGACGATGACGGACGGGCCCGTCATCTTGCCGGCCAGCGTGACCGGATCCCAGATGGCCTGGCCGTAGATGACCACGGTGGACGAGGTGACCAGCACGGCCACCAGCGCCAGCAGCCCCATTGGCCCCGGCAGGCCGATGGCCTGCCCGACGAGCTGGTCGCGCTGGCTGCGCGCGAAGCGGGTGAAGTCGGGGATGTTCAGCGCCAGCGTGGCCCAGTAGCCGACCATGGCGGTCAGCGAAGGCCAGAAGAAGCCCCAGAACTCGCCCGCGCGCTTGCCGCCGTCGGCAAAGGCCGATGGCGCCGACAGCATCGGCCCGAAGCCGCCCGCATTCGTGTACGCCCACCACACCAGCCCCAGCGCAGCCAGGATCAGCAGCGGCGTGGCCAGCGCCTGGAAACGCTTGATCGATTCGAGCCCACGGGTGATCAGCCAGATGTGCAGGCCCCAGAACAGCAGGAAGCAGAACCCTTGGCCCGGGTTGATGCCCAGCCCCGGGATGTTGCCGCCCACCAGCATGTTGTCGGTGATGACGTTCAGGATGGTGTAGATGGCCTGGCTGCCCAGCCACGTCTGGATGCCGAACCAGCCGCACGCCACGATCGCGCGCAGGATGGCCGGCAACTGCGCGCCGCGCACGCCAAACGACGCACGCACCAGCACGGGGAAGGGGATGCCGTACTTGGTGCCCGCGTGTCCCACCAGCACCATCGGCACCAGCACGATCAGGTTGCCGAGGAACACCGTCAGCACCGCCTGCCACCAGTTCATCCCCTCGCTCATCAGGCCGGAGGCGAGCATGTAGGCGGGCACCGACACCACCATCGATACCCACAGGGCGGCGTAGTTGGCGGCCGTCCAGGTGCGGGCGGCCGGCGGGGTGGGGTTGAGGTCTTCGTTCCAGAGCGTCGGATCCGGCGCCCCGCTGGCGCCGCCGGAGTGGGCGGGGGAGGTGGTTTGGCTCATGTCGATGTGGAATCCGTTGTCGTTGTGATAGTCCGGAATGCAGGCGCGATTGTACGGCGGTCCTGGGCGCGCCCAAGCGAACGCCGTGCCACGGAGGTTGCACCCCGCCCGGAACGATTTGTTGAATTCAAATACAATCGACGCGCTCGCCAACCCGCCCCGCGCTCCCCGCTGTGACCACCGCGTCCTCTGCGTCTTCCACCTCCACGCGCACCACCGACACCGGCGGCCTGCTGCTTGCCTCCGTGGGCGCCGTGCTGTTCTCGGCCAAGGCCATCGTCGCCAAGCTGATGTACCGGTATCAGGTGGATGCCGTCATGGTGATCACCCTGCGCATGCTGCTGGCCGCGCCGCTGTTCATGGCGATGGGCTGGTGGCAATCGCGGCGGGCTGCGCCCCTGGCCCCGGCCGACCGCTGGCGCATCGTCGGCCTGGGGCTGATCGGCTACTACCTCTCGAGCTTCCTCGACTTCCTGGGCCTGCAATACATCACGGCCGGGCTGGAGCGGCTGATCCTGTTCCTGACGCCGTCGTTCGTGCTGCTGATCACGGCGACGGTGTTCAAGCGGCGCATTACCGGCTTGCAGTGGGCCTCCTTGGCGCTCGCCTACGCGGGCATCGTGCTGGTGTTCGCGCACGATCTCGATCTGGGCGGCGGCCACGTGTGGCTCGGCGGCGGCCTGGTGCTCGCCAGCGCCATCAGCTATGGCGTCTACCTGCTGGCAAGCGGCGAGCTCGTCAAGCGCGTCGGCTCGATGCGGCTCGTGGCCTATGCGATGTGCGTCTCGACGGTGGCGTGCATCGTCCAGTTTCTGGTGCTGCGGCCGGTGCATGCGCTGGTGCTGCCGTGGCAGGTGTATGGGCTGTCGGCCATCAATTCGGTGTTCTGCACCGTGGCGCCGGTCACGCTCACGATGATGGCCGTGGCGCGCGTCGGTGCGCCGGTGGCCTCGCAGGCGGGCATGATCGGGCCGGTGTCCACGCTGCTGCTGGGCTGGTGGCTGCTGGGCGAGCCGATCACGTTGTGGCAGATCACCGGCAGTGCGTTGGTACTCGCGGGCATGGCGCTGCTGTCCCGCCGCGGTGGTCAATCCGGCGGTCCGCCGAAATAAACCTCAAGAGGAGTCAGGCAGGATGGATCTGGGCTTGAAAGGCAAGCGCGCGCTGGTGTGCGGCGCGAGCAAGGGATTGGGCTTCGCCTGCGCCGATGCGCTGGCAGCGGAAGGCGTGGACGTGGTGATCGTCGCGCGTGGCGCCGAGGCATTGCAGGCTGCGGCGGACCGCATTCGCAGCGCACATGGCGTGCGTGTGGAGGCCGTGGCCACCGACATCACCACGCCGGAAGGCCGCGCCGAGGCGCTGCTCGCGTGCGAGCGCCTGGGCGGCTCGCCGGACATCCTCATCAACAACGCGGGCGGACCGCCGCCGGGCAACTTCCGTGACTGGGACCGCGAGGCGTGGATCGCCGCACTGAATGCCAACATGCTCACGCCCATCGAGCTCATCAAGGCGACCGTCGACAAGATGATCGAGCGCCGCTGGGGCCGCATCGTCAACATCACCAGCGGTGCGGTGAAGGCGCCGATCGACGTGCTGGGCCTGTCCAACGGTGCGCGCTCCGGCCTGACCGGCTTTGTGGCGGGGCTGGCGCGCGAGGTCGCCAAGCACGGCGTGACCGTCAACAACCTGCTGCCGGGCCAGTTCGAGACCGACCGCCTGGCCAAGACGCTGGAAGCCGGCGCCAAGGCGGCGGGCATCAGCGCCGAAGAAAACTACGAGCGCAAGCGCCAGGGCAACCCGGCGCGGCGCTTTGGCCAGCCGGCCGAATTTGGCGCCGTGTGCGCCTTCCTGTGCAGCCAGCACGCCGGCTACCTGAACGCGCAGAACATCCTGCTGGATGGCGGCGCATACCCTGGCACCTTCTGAGCCAACCACGATGACGACCCTGACGCCCGAGAGCGCCCCCCCGAAACGCCGCCGCATCGCCCTGATCGCGCACGACCACAAGAAAGACGACATGGTGGCGTTCGCGCAGACGCATCAGGCCTTTCTCTCGCAATGCGATCTGCTGGCTACGGGCACCACCGGCGGCCGGCTGGAGAAGGAGGTCGGCCTGACCGTGCAGCGCATGCTGTCCGGCCCGTGGGGCGGCGACCTCCAGATCGGCGCGCAGCTTGCTGAAGGCCGTGTCGACGCGGTGATCTTCCTGCGCGACCCGATGACGCCGCAGCCGCATGAACCCGACATCAACGCGCTCGTGCGCGCGTGCGACGTGCACAACATTCCCTGCGCCACCAACCTGGCGACCGCCGACCTGGTGATGTCCGCCCTGCAGGTGGTGCAGCCCGACCCGAAGGAGATCCACGCATGACACAAGCGAAAGCCATCCGCATCTTCGAGACCGGCGGTCCGGAAGTGATGCAGTACGTCGATGTCGACGTGCCTGCACCCGGCCCCGGCGAGGCCACCATCAAGCAGCACGCCATCGGTCTGAACTACATCGACGTCTATTTCCGCACCGGGCTGTATCCGCAGCCGCTGCCGGGCGGTATCGGCATGGAAGCCTCCGGGGTGGTCGAAGCGGTCGGTGAGGGCGTGACGCACGTCAAGCCCGGCGACCGCGTGGCCTATGCCGGCCGCCCCACCGGCGCCTACGCTGCGGTGCGCACGATGCCTGCCGACATTCTTGTGCGGCTGCCGGATGCGATCGACTTTGAAACCGGCGCCGCGATGATGCTGCAGGGCATGACCGCGCAATACCTGCTTCGTGACAGCTACCGCGTTCAGCCGGGCGATACGGTGCTGTTTCATGCAGCCGCAGGCGGCGTGGGCCTGATCGCATGCCAGTGGCTGAAGGCCCTTGGCGCCACGGTGATCGGCACCGTCGGCAGCGATGCCAAGGCCGAACTTGCCCGCGCGCACGGCTGCGATCACACCATCGTCTATACGCGTGAGAACTTCACCGAACGCGTGCGCGAAATCACGGGCGGCAAGGGCGTGCCCGTGGTCTACGACGGCATTGGCAAAGACACGTTCGCGGGCTCTCTGGATTGCCTCGCGCCGCGCGGGATGATGGTCACGTACGGCAACGCATCGGGGCCGGTGCCGCCGGTTGACCTCAGCGTGCTGAGCGCAAAAGGCTCGCTCAAGATCACGCGACCGACGCTGATGACGTACACGGCGCGGCGCGAGCTGCTGGAGCCGATGGCGGCAGAGTTGTTTGATGTGGTGAGCAGCGGCAAGGTGAAGATCGAGATTCACCAGCGCTACGATCTGCAGAACGCGGCGCAGGCGCACCGCGATCTGGAAGCGCGCAAGACGACCGGTTCGACGATCCTCTTGCCGTAAGTTGAGACGTTACCGCCCGGAGGGCTTCACCCGCCGGGCGGCGGCAAAGCGCGCATCCTCGCGCACGCGGTCGGGCAGGCCGCGCAGCAGCATGTGCAGCGCGAACGGCACCAGCACGATGTCGTCCACCCAGCCGATTACCGGGATGACATCCGGGATCAGGTCGACCGGCGATACCACATACCCCACCAGCAGCAGCGCAGCCGGCGCGAGCCACCACGGCTTGTCGGGATGGCGCAGCGCAAACCACAGCAGGCGCACGTCGTTGCGCACCACGCTCCACAGGCGGAAAAGTCGTCCGAACATCGTGGGCTCCTTGATGAAAAGTCGGCGTCACATGAGGGCGTTTGGCCGGCAAACCATCGTATCAGCTTGGGGACATGGCCGGGCTTTCAAGGTGGGGCCCCATCGTCCATGAAAAAAGCCGGCCCTCTTGCGAGGTGCCGGCTTTTTGCCGCCACGGGTAGAACTCAACCCGGAATCTTGCCTTCCACGCCTTCCACGTAGAACTTGATGCCGTGCAGGAAGCCGTCGTCGGCGACCTTGTCGGCGGGCAGGACTTCCTTGCCGGTGTTGTCCTTGAGCGGACCCTTCCAGATCGGTGCGGAGCCGTCGATGATGCCCTTCTTGCGGGTTTCGATCAGCGTCTTCACGTCTTCCGGCACCACGGCGTTGTAGGCGCCCAGGTCGATGGCGCCTTCCTTCAGGCCCCACCACACGGTTTCCGGCTTCCACTTGTTTTCGAGCACGTCGCCGACGACCTTGGTGTAGTACACGCCCCACTTGTTCATCGAGGCGGCCAGGTGGGCCTTCTCGCCGAACTTGGTCATGTCGCTGTCCCAGCCGATGGCGTAGACGCCTTTTTCCTGGGCCGTTTGCACGACGGCGGCGGAGTCGGTGTTCTGCATCAGCACGTCGACGCCCTGACCGATGAGCGTGGTGGCCGCTTCGCGCTCCTTGCCCGGGTCAAACCACTTGTTGACCCACACCACGCGGGTGGTGGCCTTCGGGTTGACGCTGCGCGCGCCCAGCGTGAACGAATCGATGTTGCGGATCACCTCGGGGATGGGCACCGAACCCACCACGCCCAGCTTGCCCGACTTGCTCATCTTGCCGGCCACCACGCCCGCGAGGTACGCGCCTTCATACGTGCGCACGTCGTACTGGCCGAGGTTGTCGGCGGTCTTGAAACCGGTGGCGTGCTCGAACTTCACGTCCGGGAATTCCTTGGCGACCTTGAGCATCGATTCCATGAAGCCGAAGCTCGTGCCGAAGATGACCTTGTTGCCCTGCGTGGCGAGATCGCGGAACACGCGCTCGGCGTCCGCAGCGCTTTCGGGGACGCTTTCGACGAAGCTGGTCTTGACCTTGTCGCCGAACTTGGCTTCGACCTCCTTGCGGCCGGCGTCGTGGGCGTACGTCCAGCCTGCGTCGCCCACCGGGCCGACGTAGACGAACGCAACCTTCAGCGGCTCATTGGCCGGCGCCGGTGCGGCAGCGGCGGGGGCCGACGATGCGGCCGGCGCGGCATTGCCGCCGGCGTTGTCGTTGGACTTGCCGCAACCCCAGAGGGTCAGGGCAGCGCCGGCGGCCAGGGCGGCCAGCGTGATCCTGCGAGTGACGTTCATCGATTTCTCCTGTTGTGTGGCTCGTTGACTGTGTTGAAGCAAATAAAAGCGGAATGCAGAAGCTGAGGCTGCATGCAGTTTAGGCAGCCCCGGGGCGGAACGGCTTGCCAAGCGATGCGGGCATGTTCAGGCGAATCCAGTCCGGGTTGCGCGAGATGATGGCCAGCACGACGATGGTGGCCGCAAAAGGCGCCATCGACAGAATCTGCGACGGCACCGACACGCCCATCCCTTGCAGGTGGAATTGCAGGATCGTCACGCCGCCGAACAGCAGCGCACCGAACAGGATGCGCAGCGGGCGCCAGGTAGCAAAGGTGGTCAGCGCGAGGGCAATCCAGCCGCGGCCGGCGACCATGTTCTCGACCCACATCGGCGTGTAGACCAACGAGAGGTACGCGCCGGCCAGCCCGCAGCATGCGCCGCCAAACAACAGCGCGCCAAAGCGGACGGTGCGCACCGGATAGCCAAGAGCATGCGCCGACTCCGGCGATTCACCGATCGCGCGCAGCGTGAGACCAGCCCGCGTCTTGAACAGGAACCACGCAATCGCGCCGCACAGCAGCAGGCTGAAATAGACCATCCAGTGATGCGCGAAGAGGGCGGGGCCGACAAACGGGATCGACTCCAGCCCGGGGATGCCGTGCGCCTGCGCCGGCAGCGACATGCCGACAAAGCGCTGGCCCATGAAGGCCGACAGCCCGGTGCCGAAAATAGACAGGGCGAGGCCCGTGGCGACCTGGTTGGTGACGAGCACCAGCGCCAGCCATGCAAACAGCGACGCCATCACCATGCCGGCAATCGCGCCGGCAGCAAAACCCAGCAGCGGAATCTGCGTCTGGTAGCCGACCATGAAACCGACCACGGCCGCCACCAGCATCATCCCTTCGGCGCCGAGGTTGAGCACGCCGGAGCGCTCGTTCATCAAGAGGCCAAGGGCGGCCAGCAGCAGCGGGGTGCCGGCGTTGATCGACGCGGCGATCAGGGGAGCGAGACTTTCCATATCAGTGGTGCGCGCGCCAGCGCAGGCGGTATTCGATGAGCGTGTCGCAGGCGAGCAGGAAGAACAGCAACATCCCCTGGAACACTCCGGTAATGGCCGACGGCAGCCCCAGGCGCGATTGCGCAAGCTCGCCGCCGATATAGAAGAGCGACATCACGATCGCGCCCAGCACGGTGCCCACCGGGTTCAGGCGCCCGACGAACGCCACCACGATGGCCGCAAAGCCGTAGCCGGGGGAAATGGATGGCAGCAGCTGCCCGATCGGCCCGGTGACTTCGAAGGCGCCGGCAATGCCTGCCAGGCCGCCCGACACCAGCAGCGCCGTCCACAGCGCCGCCCGCGACGAGAAACCTGCATAGCGCGCGGCTTGCGGTGCCAGGCCGCCGACTTGAAGGCGATAGCCCGCAAAGCTGCGGAAGACAAACAACGTCATCGCCGCCGTCATCACCAGCATGAACAGGAAGCCGACGTGCAGGCGCGTGCCGGCCACGAGCGTCGGCAGGACGAACGCGCTGTCGAACACGATCGATTGCGGGAAGTTCATGCCGTTCGGGTCTTTCAACGGCCCGTTGACCACGTACAGCAGCAGCAACTGCGCGATGTACGTGAGCATGAGCGAGACGAGAATCTCGTTGGCATGAAAGCGATCGCGCAGCAGCGCGGTGATCGCCGCCCACAGCGCGCCGCCGATCAGGCCGGCAATGATGGCCAGCACCAGCGCAAAGCCGCCGGGGATGGCGGGCATCGGCGTATCGAAGTAGATGATGGTGGCCGCTGCAAAGATGCCGCCCACGATGAGCTGCCCCTCCGCGCCGATGTTCCATACGTTGGCGCGATAGCACACCGACAAGCCCAGCGCGCACAGCACCAGCGGCACGGTCTTGAGCAGCACTTCACCAATCGCCCGCTTGCTGACCAGCGGTTCGACCAGGAACACGCGCAGGCCCGCCACCGGATCCTTGCCCAGCAGCGCGAACAGCAGCAGGCCGAACGCCATCGTCAGCACCAGCGCGATGAGCGGCGAGGCATAGGCCATGGTGCGCGACGGGATCGCCCGCAACTCCAGCGAAACCGGCAACGCCAGACGGCTGCCATGCATGACATCAGCCATGGGCCACCTCCGAGCTGGCAGCGGCTGGCGCGGACGCTTTGTCCCACATGCCGCTCATCCACAGGCCGATCTGTTCGCGGTCGGTGGCGTGCGTGGGCGTGGAGGGGGAGAGGCGCCCGTTGGCGATCACGTGCAGGCGATCGCACAGCGCAAAGAGTTCGTCGAGTTCTTCCGACACGATAAGGATGGCGCAGCCCCCCGCCTTGAGCGCGAGGATTTCGTTGTGGATCTGAGCAGCGGCGCCCACGTCGACGCCCCAGGTGGGCTGCGCGACGATGAGCACGCGCGGCGCGCATTCGATTTCGCGGCCGACGATGAATTTCTGCAGGTTGCCGCCCGACAGGCTCTTGGCCAACGCGTCGGGGCCGCCGGCCTTCACGCCAAACCGGCTGATGATGGCGGTAGCCAGCTTGGCGGCGGCTTTCTTGTCGATGAGCCCGCCGCGCACCTGGGGTGCACGCTGATGCGTCAGCAGCGTATTGGCTGCCAGCGACAGCGAGGGCACGGCGCCGCGCCCCAGGCGCTCTTCCGGCACGAACGACAGCCCGCGCTTGCGGCGCGCACGCGGGTCCAGCTTGGCGACCGGCTCGTTGCCGATGCTGATGGTCTGTGCCGACGCGCGGGTGTCTTCGCCGGACAGGGCTGCCAGCAGTTCCTGCTGCCCGTTGCCCGATACGCCTGCAATGCCGACGATCTCGCCGCTGCGCAACTGCAGGGCGATGTCCCGCAGCTCCGTCGCAAAGGCGTGGGCCTTGGGCAGCGACAGTCCGGCCACCTCCATGCGCACCTCGCCGGGTGTGGTCTGGGGGCGCAATTCGCGCGGAGGCTCGCCGCCGATCATCATGCGCGACAGCGACGCCGCCGTTTCCTGGCGCGGGTCGCACACGCCCGTGACCTTGCCCATGCGCATCACCGTGGCGGTGTGGCACAGGGCCTGGATCTCGTCGAGCTTGTGGCTGATGTAGAGGATGCTCGTGCCTTCTGCCGCCAACTGGCGCAGCGTCACGAACAGCTTTTCGACGGCCTGCGGCGTCAGCACCGAGGTCGGCTCGTCAAGGATCAGCAGACGCGGCTTGGTGAGCAGGGCGCGCACGATTTCCACGCGCTGGCGCTCGCCCACGGAAAGCGTATGCACATGGCGATGCGGCTCCAGCGGCAGGCCGTATTTCTCGCCCGTGCTGCGCACCTGGTCAGCCACGTCGCGCAAATCGGTGCCTGCGGGCAGGCCGAGCAGGATGTTCTCCGCCACCGTGAGCGTGTCGAACAGCGAAAAGTGCTGGAACACCATGGCGATGCCGAGCGCGCGCGCCTGGTGCGGATTGGCGATCTCGACGCGCTGGCCGTCGAGCTGCATCTCGCCGGCGTCAGGCTGCACGGCGCCGAAGATGATCTTCATCAACGTCGACTTGCCGGCGCCGTTTTCGCCCAGCACGGCGTGGATCTCGCCCGGCGCGACAGTCAGGCTGACGCCGTCGTTGGCGACCACGCTCGGGTAGCGCTTGGTCATGCCCGTCAGCGACAGGCGTGGTGGGAGTGGTGTCACAACAGGTTGGCTCGTGGTTTCCGTGCCGCTCACCGCGAGCGCATGTCGCGGAGGCAGTCTTTTTAGGGCGTTGACGACACTGCACAACAGGCGATGCCGACGCAGATTCGCGCCGACGCATCGCAGCAATCATCATGGGTGTGTGATGCTTATCATCAACGATGAATTATATCGTCCGGCACCGTGCCGGACGTCTGGTCTGGCGGGATCGGCGCATGCCTCGTACGGGGGGTGGGGGAGTGCAAAAGCCGTGCCGGCCCGACCACGTTGATCTGCCGGTCGCAACTTGTCATGCCGAGGTATCCACGTGGCGGGGGCCGCTCTCGCGTGGGGCGCGCAGGCGATTTTGCACCCACGCGGTGCGCGGCGGCGTTTGCGAGTTTGCGCTACAGTTCACTGTTTGCCCCGGCACGGAAGCCATCCCTGCCGCGCGTCCCGCATTCTCATGACCGCTCCCAATCCCCGATCCCGCGTGCCGGGCCCGATTCCCGGCTGGCTTCTCTTGCTCGGCGCGCTGACCGCCGTCGGCCCGCTTTCCGTCGACATGTATCTACCGAGCTTGCCGACCATCGCGCGCGAGCTGAACACATCGTCCGCGGCAGCCGGTCTCACGCTCACCGTCTTCCTGATCAGCCTGGCAATCGGCCAGCTCATCTACGGGCCCGCCAGCGACCGGTTCGGCCGCAAGCCGCCGCTCTATATCGGCCTGGCAATGTACGTGGCCGCTTCCATCGGCTGCGCATTCGCCCAGGACGCCACCACGCTGGCGGCCCTGCGCGGCGTGCAGGGCTTCGGCGGCTGCGCCGGCATGGTGATCGCGCGCGCGGCCGTGCGCGACCGCATGGACCCGGCCGGCGCGGCGCAGGCTTATTCCACGCTGATGCTGGTGATGGGTGTGGCACCCATCCTGGCGCCCATGATCGGCGGGGCAGTGCTGCAGGTGGCGTCGTGGCGCGTCATCTTTGTGCTGCTCGCGGCGTTCGGGCTGGCATCGCTGGTGGCCGTGCACTACCTCATGCGCGAATCGCTGGCGCCGGAGCAGGCCCGCAGGCTGGCCGTCGGCCACGTGCTGCGCGACTACTGGGAATTGCTGCGCGATCGCCACTACGCCGCCTACATGTGGTGCGGCGCGGTGTTCCTGTCGGGCATGTTTGCATACATCACCGTGTCGTCGTTTGTGCTGATCGACGGCTATGGGCTGACGCCGTCGCGCTACGCCTGGGTGTTCGGCAGCAACGCGGCGGGGATGATCGCGGCCTCGCGTGTGAATGTGCGGCTGGTGCGCAAGTACTCGCCGGTGCGGGTGCTGCGCCGGGCGCTGTGGGTGCCGACGATCACGAGCGTGCTGGCCGCACTGGCCGCCGTCGCCGGCTTTACGCCGTTGCCGCTCGTGCTGGCGGCGCTGTTCTGCTACATCGCCTCGATCGGCTGCATTTCGCCCAACACCGGCGCGTTGGCGATGGCCGGACAGGGCGCCCGCGCAGGCACGGGCTCGGCGTTGATGGGCGCCATGCAGTTCGGCCTCGGCATGGTGACCGGCACCGTGGTCGCCGCCATCGGGCAGACCGCGCTACCGTTGCTCGGCATGATGGCCATCTGCGCCGTCGCCGCGCTCGTCCTCGGCTTGCGCATTACGCGCGAAGAGCCGACGGCCTGATTCCTGCACCCTTCTGCGCCCGGGCTCTCCGGGCGTTTTCACGTTGATGGGTGGGGCGCCCGCGTGCGGTTCTTCCCCCCGTATGCCCGGTGCCTATCATGAAAGTGGGCCGGTCGCGCTGGCAGTTGACGCCCGCCGATCCCGGACGGACTAAGGGTTACTTCTTATATAGAATTTATCAACGTTTTATTAACGTATCGCTTTCGTTTTCAATCGCGCACGGTTTTGCCGGGATCTCCCGCGAATCGCGCACACGAGACGGGGGTTAAGTTGCAGTGCACGATTCACCGGCTGGGCGAACTGGCGCTGTTGTGCGAGGTGCCGCCGCCGGCGACCTTGAACTGTCAGCAGCGCATCTGGGCCATGGCTTCGCGCGCGTCCAACTGGCCGGATGTGGTCGACGTGGTCCCCGGCATGAACAACCTGACGCTCGTGTTCGGTCCGCTGGCCGACGCGCAACGGCTTGAAACGCAACTGCGCGAGGCCTGGGAAGAAAGCGAGGCGCTGGTCGCCGACGGCAAGCTCGTCGACATCGAAGTGGCCTACGGCGGCGAGGAGGGTCCCGATCTGCGCGAGGTGGCCAGGCACACCGGGCTGACGCCGGCCGAGGTCGTGCGCCGCCATACCGCGCCCGAATACATCGTGTACTTCCTGGGCTTCCAGCCAGGCTTTGCCTATATGGGCGGCCTCGACAAGTCGCTGGCCACGCCACGCCGCGCCGAGCCGCGCATGGCGGTGCCGGCCGGATCCGTGGGCATTGGCGGCGAGCAGACCGGCATCTACCCGGCCGCGTCGCCAGGCGGCTGGCAACTGATCGGCCGTACGGATGCAGCGCTCTTCATGCCGCAGCGCAATCCTCCGGCGTTGCTGTCGCCCGGAGACCGCGTCCACTTTGTTGCCTCGAAGGTGCGCGTATGAGTGCCAAGCTCCAGCCGATGATCGAGATCGTGCGGGCCGGCGTGCTCGCGTCGGTGCAGGATCTGGGCCGCACCGGATACCGCCGCTTTGGCGTGTGTACGTCCGGCGCGCTCGATCCGCTGTCGCTGTACGTCGGCAACCGCCTCGTCGGCAACCCCAGCAATGCGGCCGGTATCGAGTTCACGTTGGGCAACGCCACGCTGCGCTTCCATGCGAATGGCCTGATCGCGCTGACGGGCGCTGACTGCCGGGCGACGCTCGACGGCGCCCCGGTGCACGCCTGGCGCGCGATTCCGGTGCAGCGCGGGCAAACGCTGACACTGCGCGTGGCACAGGGCGGCGTGCGGGCGTATCTGTGCGTGGCCGGCGGCATCGATGTGCCGGAAATGATGGGCTCGCGCAGTACCGACCTGAAGGCCGGCTTCGGCGGCTTTGAGGGCCGCCCGCTCAAAGACGGCGACAGGCTGCCCGTGCTGCCAGCGGACACCACATACGCGCCCGACATCAGCGGCGACGCCGTCGCCGTGAAAGCCGCGCGCTGGACGTTCGACCGCACGCATCACGACACCCCGATCATCCGCGTGCTGCCCGGCCCCGAATACGACGACTTCCTCGCCGATGCGCAGGCCGCGTTCTGGGAATCCGACTGGACGCTCACGCCAAACAGCAACCGCATGGGGTTCCGCTTGCAGGGGCCCGAGCTTGCCCGCAAGAAGCAGCGCAGCGGCGATCTGCTCTCCCACGGCGTGGTGCCAGGCGTGATCCAGGTGCCGCCCTCGGGCCAGCCCATCGTCCTGATGGCCGACGCGCAGACCACCGGCGGCTATCCGAAGATCGCCACGGTCATCCTCGCCGACCAGTGGCGCCTGGCGCAGATTCCGCTGGGGCAGCGCATCCGCTTCGAACGCGTGACGCTGGAACAGGCCGAAGCCGCCCGCGCCGACGTGGCACGTTATCTGCAGCAAATCGAAACCGCGCTGGATTGGCAGCGCCAGGGCATTCTCTCGACCGCGCGGCGCACCGCGCGCACGCGATTGAACGCCTGATGCACCGGAAAACATCATGACGACGATCGATCTGAACGCCGACCTGGGCGAAGGCTGCGAAAACGATGAGGCGCTGCTCAAGCTCGTGAGCTCCGCCAACGTCGCATGCGGCTGGCACGCCGGCGACGTCAACACCATGCGCCGGACGGTGGCGTGGGCACTGCGCGAAGGCGTCTCGATCGGCGCGCATCCGAGCTTTCCCGACCGCGAGAACTTCGGCCGCACGGAGATGCACCTGCCGCCCGAAGAGATCTACGCCGGCGTGCTGTTCCAGATCGGCGGCCTCGCAGCCATCGTGCGCGCGCAGGGCGGCAAACTCGCGCACGTGAAGGCGCACGGTGCGCTCTACAACCAGGCGTCGCGTGACCGGCCGCTGGCCATGGCCGTCGTGCGCGCGATCCGCGATTTCGATCCGTCGCTGGTCGTGTTCGGCCTTGCCGGCGGCGAGCTCATCAAAGCCGCGCGCGAGCTGGGCCTGCATGTCAAGGAAGAGGTGTTTGCCGATCGGGGTTACAACGCCGACGGCTCGCTCGTCAAACGCGGCACGCCCGGCGCGCTGATCGACGACGAAGACGCCGCGCTGGACCAGACGCTGACGATGGTGCGCGAACAGCGTGTGAAGGCCATCGACGGCACGTGGGTTCCGATCCGCGCGGAAACGGTTTGTCTGCACGGCGACGGCGCGCATGCGCTGGCGTTCGCGCGACGCATTCGGGAACGGCTTGGCAGCGAAGGCATCGCTGTCCGCGCCGGCGCCTGAACCATGATGGCCCCGTCCTTGCGGCGGGGCTTTTTTGACCTTTGGGGGGGAAGCACCACATGAGTACGGCAGTGAATCTATGGCCGCTGATCGGGGTGGTCGTCATCATCGCGGGGTTCATCCTGCGATTCAATCCGATGCTGGTGGTGGCCGTGGCCGCCATCGCTACCGGTTTTGCGGCGTCGATGTCCATCGAACAAATCCTGACGGCGATCGGGACGGGCATCGTCAAGACGCGGACCTTGCCGCTGATCATCCTGCTGCCGCTCGCGGTGGTGGGCCTGCTCGAGCGCCACGGCTTGCGTGAGCATGCGCAGAACTGGATCGCGCGCATTCAATCGGCCACCGTTGGCCGTCTGCTGATCGTCTATCTCGCCGTGCGCGAGCTGACGGCCGCTGCCGGTCTGACGAGCCTCGGCGGTCATCCGCAGATGGTGCGTCCGCTGCTGGCCCCGATGGCAGAAGGCGCTGCCGAGAACCGTTTCGGCAAGCTGCCGGCGCCGGTGCGCGAACGCCTGCTGGCCTTCTGCGCTGCCACCGACAACGTCGGCCTGTTCTTCGGCGAAGACATCTTCGTGGCCTTCGGCGCCATCGCGCTGATGCACACGTTCCTGCTGGGCTCGGGCATCGACGTGGAACCGCTGCATATCGCCGTGTGGGGCATCCCGACCGCGATCTGCGCGTTCCTGATCCATTCCGTGCGCCTCAAGCGCCTGGACGGCTGGCTGGCCCGCGAGCTGGGCGGCGCCAACACCAACGCGGCTGCGGCCAAGCAGGGGTAAGCCATGATTCTGTCGATCAACTATCTGTACTGGCTGGCCGGGATCATCCTGACGATCACCGCGCTGATGACCTTTGCCGACAAGCACCACCCGCGCCGCTGGACCACGGGCCTGTTCTGGGCGATCTTCGCCGTCATCTTCCTGGTCGGCGACAAGATTCCGCCGATCGTGGTGGGGGTGGGCGCCGTGGTGATGGCGCTGCTGGCGGGCATGGGCGGCGTCACGCTCGGCAAGCACGGCGAGCTGTCGGTGGAGGAACGCCGCGCCTCGGCCAAGCGCCTGGGCAACCGCCTCTTCATCCCGGCGCTGACCATTCCGGTGGTCACCGTCATCGGCAGCGTGTTCCTGAAGGACGTGAAGATCGGTGGCGACTTGCTGCTCGATCCGAAGAACCAGACCTTCGTCTCGCTGGGCCTGGGCTGCATCATCTCGCTGGCGCTGGCGTGCTGGTTGACGCGTGACACGCCGGTGCAGGCCATGCGTGAGTCGCGTCGGCTGACGGAGTCGCTCGGCTGGGCGCTGGTGCTGCCGCAGATGCTGGCCATGCTGGGTCTCGTCTTTGCCGATGCCGGCGTGGGCAAGGCCGTGGCGCACCTGACCACCGCCTACATCAACATGGACTATCGCCTCGTCGCAGTCATCGTCTATTGCGTGGGCATGGCGCTGTTTACCGTCATCATGGGCAATGGCTTTGCCGCTTTCCCGGTCATGACCGGCGGGGTGGGCGTGCCCATCCTGGTGGGCGTGTTCCATGCGAACCCAGCGGTCATGGCGGCCATCGGCATGTTCTCGGGCTACTGCGGCACGCTCATGACGCCGATGGCGGCCAACTTCAACATCGTGCCGGCGGCGCTGCTGGAGCTGTCCGACAAGAACGCCGTCATCAAGGCGCAGGTGCCGACGGCGCTGATGTTGCTTGCAGCCAATATCGTGCTCTTGTACTTCCTGATGCTCCACTAATCGTGTTTAATGCGACGCGTGCGGTGCGCGTCACGCTGGCGGTTCTCAGCCGGCGGACGCCGCCAAGCGCGGTCGCTGCCCGCGAGACAAGGGCACGCGGTCGTAGACCTCGCATCGTGCTCTTCTCCGGGGGGATTCATGAGCAGCCAGATGACGAGCGGCCGTTCCATGTCGGGACGCCGCTTTTTTTGTGTTCTCGCAGCCAGCGCGCTGTCGTTGATTTCCGCCGCGCAAGCCTGTGCGGAAACGCTCCGAGTGGCCACGCCGTATCCGGCCCTCAATTTCCATACGCAAAACCTGCAGGCCTTCGCAGATGCGGTCAGCAGCGCCACCAATGGCGGGCTCAAGCTTGAGGTCTATCCGAACGGCACGCTGCTCAAGCCGGCCGCGATCTTTGACGGTGTCAAGGAAGGCAAGGCCGAGGCGGGCGAAGTGATGCTGTCGACGTTGGCCCAGCGCGATCCGCTCTTCGGCGTGGATTCGATTCCCTTTGTGGTATCGGGCTACAACGATGCGCGCCTGCTGTGGGAAGCCTCGCGCGGCCACATCGAAGCCTTGATGAAGGCCAACGGACTGCACTTGCTGTATGCCGTGCCCTGGCCGCCGCAGAACCTGTATTCCGAAACACCGATTGCCCGTTTGTCTGACCTGAAGGGACATCGTTTGCGTACGTATAACGCGGCGCAAAAGCGCATTGCCGAGTTGTATGGCGCGCAGGCCGTGCAGGTGGAAGCCGCCGATCTGACCGCCGCGATTGCCGGTGGCCGCATCGACACCATGGTCACCTCGCCGTCCACCGGTCTGGAGACGAAGGCCGGCCAGCGCATGACGTATTACTACAAGGTCAATGCGTGGATTCCGAAGAATGCCGTGTTCGTGAACGAGGCGCGCTTTGCCAAGCTCCCGCCCGCGATGCAGCAGACGGTGCTCAAGCTCGCCAAGGATTACGAGGCGCGCGGTTGGGATTCCAGCCGCCAGACCTACGAGCGCGATGAAGCCGAACTCGCCAAGACCGGCGTGCGCGTGCTCAATCCCGACGTGACCCTGCAGGGCGACATGCGCCGCCTGGGCGAGCGTCTGACGCGTGAATGGCTGCACACCGCGGGCACGGACGAAGTCGACATCCTGTTGAACTTCGAGAACAAGCGCAGCAAGGCACACTGACGCCGCAACGCGCTTGGGCATGATGTTCGACGGACGTTTATCATCGTTTTTGTCTTACGCAGCAAGCAGGAGAACGTCATGCCTACCGTCCTCGTCACCGGCTTCGATCCGTTCGAGAACGAACCCATCAATCCGTCGTGGGAAGCCGTGCGCACCCTCGATGGACAGGGAATCGCAGGCGCCGACATCGTCGCGCGCCAGTTGCCGACCATCTTTGGCGAGTCCAACAAAGTGCTCGGCAAGTTGCTGCAGACGCTACAGCCGGATGTCGTGATCGCCGTGGGGCAGGCCGGTGGCCGTGCCGAGATGGCTGTCGAGCGCATCGCCATCAATGTCGACGATGCGCGCATTGCGGACAACGCCGGCAAGCAACCGATCGATATCGCCATCGCGAGTGACGGGCCGGCCGCGTATTTTTCAACGCTGCCGATCAAGACGATCGTGCGCGAACTGCGTGCGGGCGGTGTTCCCGCGTCCGTCTCGCAGACGGCGGGCACCTTTGTCTGCAATCACGTCTTCTATGGGTTGATGCACGCCATCGCCCGCCACAAGCTGCCCACGCGCGGCGGCTTCATCCACATCCCGTATCTGCCGTCGCAGGCGGCCAAGCACCCGGGGCAACCCAGCATGGCGCACGACACCATCGTCGCCGGGCTGCGCATCGCCATCGAGACAACGCTGCGCACGCTGCACGACGTACGCGAAACCGGCGGCCAGTTGCACTGAGCCGGCGCGGCGGCACGCGCTCCGGTCAGTCTGTGAAGCGCGTATGCCGTTGCAGTTCGATGCGCACCGGCGTGCCCGGCGCTGCATAGGCTGAGGTGATCGGCGCCGTGTCGGTCGTCGGCCATTCGACTTCGATCGTCGCTGGCGCTTCGTCGTGCAATGCGGGCGAGCGCAGCAACTTCGGTGGCGTCGGCGCGGCGGCCCGCACCAGGGGGCGCGGTCGACGCGGTTTCGCCGGCAACTGCGCTACGGCTGACTCTGCTGCGGCGATGGCCGGCGCGGCAACTTTCGTTTCGTCGAGCGCCATGTCGGCCGCCGGGACCACGTGGGCTACGGGTGTGGCAACGACCTCGGATTCCGTGGCTTCATTTGGTTCCGTGGACGCCGCCTCTGACGCAGGGGCATGCTGGAGCGAAAGGGGCGGTACGGTCTGCGGGGCGAGGGCGGCCACGGTTGCTTGCTCCAACTCTGCGGCTGCCTGCCCATGCTGCCCGGTCCACCAGCCAAGCAACGCTGCCGCCAATGTGCATGCCATGCCAATGGACAGCACGGTCATGCGTTGACGCCACTGCCCATGGCCCGCTGTACCGGTGTCAACGCATGTGTCGGCTACCGGCTCGATCGGTGCGCTTACCTGCGTTGTCGCGCTGGGCTGCGCGCTGTCGAGTGCTGGCCCGAATGGCGGCGGCATACGCACCAAGCCCGGGAGGCGCAGGTGTCCGTCGATGATGAAGTTGGGGGATTCCAAGTCCGTCTCCGCTGGTGGCCGCAGCGCGCATCCGAGCTGGCTGCGCAAGCAGGCGCCATGCTAAGCGGGAGATGGACGGTGGTCGATCAGATTGCTCTTAACTCGATGCGCGTTGCGAAGGCGGAGAGGATGCCGGCCTGCCGCAGTTGCGCCAGGCCGGGAAGGTGAATGTCAAAGACCTTGACTAGACGTTTAGGGCGTCGGCGACCAGTGCGGATCGTTGAGTTGCTTTTCCAGCAGGCGGATCTGCTGCTGCAGCGATTCGACCTGCGCCTGGTACGCCCGGCGCTCGATGTCCAGCGCCTTCGTTTCCTGACGCATGGTCTGCTGTTCGGTCAGCATCTTCCGGCGCTGCGCCTGCATGATGCGAACTTCCTCGCTGAGCGAGGCGGCGCGCTGCTGAGCTGCCTGGGCTTCGCGCTCCAGTTGCGCCTTCTGGCCGGCCGTGACGGCGCGGCGCAGATCGTCTTCCGCCCACGTACGGGTTTGGCTGGCCAGCGTTTCGTACGCGCCCTCGGCCGGAGCGACCGACGCAAACTTGTAAACACGCCACAGTTCTTTGCGATACGACAGGGCGACGTAGGCCGTGGTGTCTTCGTTGACCAGCAGCAGGCTCGTGCCGTAGTCGCCGTTGTAGGTCGTGCGCAGTTCGGTCAGGCGCTTCTGCGCCAGCAATTGCTGCAGTTCTGCGACGGTGCCGCCCGACGCAGCCGTGGACACTGCCGGGGCTTGTGGCGCACTGGCTTGCGCGTGGACGAGGCCGGCGCCCGCAACCGAGGCTGCGGCAACGAACGTGAGGACGGTTCGGCGGAGGACGAAAGACATCGCAAGGTTCAGAAATCGGAGGCGACGCGACTATATCAGCTTTGTGCGCCCGGCCCCGCAGCGAGCGTACCGATTTGACCTTCCGTCGCCTTTGAATCATGGCGGCGTCGCGCCTCGGCCACGATGCAATGCCATTCGCTGAATAAGACGCGCTCGCGGAACATCTCGATCAGGAAGTCGCCGACGTCCTGATGCCGCTTTGACGTGCCAAGCGCGGCTTTCAAGCGCCGAAACTCTCTCTGCAAACGCGTGACGCGAGCCCGTGCGTTGGCCTGTTGCAATGAGCCGATGGGGAATGTTCTTACGGATCTTCGGCCGCTGCCAGCGCTCGCACGAGATCGGCGCGTTGCTGTTGGAGCGATTCAATCTCGCGCTCGAGGTTGCGACTGGTTAGTGGGGAAGGGGACTGCGATTGCTCGCGGCGCCCGACGCCAATCGGGTGGCCGGGCACATGGCAAGGTTGGCGTACCGGTGACAAAGGAAACCCGGCGAGCGCAAGCGCTCCCCCACCAAGGCCCGGCCTTGGGGCAGGTGGGAGGGGGAATTGGCGGAAGCGGTGAGATTCGAACTCACGGATGGGTCACCCCATCGGCAGTTTTCAAGACTGCTGCCTTAAACCACTCGGCCACGCTTCCCTGGACTTTGCTACGCAGTGCGTGCAAGGTCGCCATTGTAACGGCACCCGGTGCAACTTGGCACCGGGTCGCTGTCAGTTTTCGTCGTCGGACAGGAACAGCGCCTGCAGGTCGTTCAGGAATCGCTGGCCAAGCTCGGTGGGGCGGATGGCCACGTGGTCGCGCGTGAGCAGGCCGCGCTGCTCGGCCGCATCGAGTTCGCGCTCGATGGAACGCAGCGGCAGGCCGGTGCGCTCCTGGAACAGCGTGACGGGGAAACCGTCCGTCAGGCGCAGCGCGTTGAGCATGAATTCGAACGGCAGGTCGGCCGCGTCCACTTCCCGCTGCTCCTGCACGAGCGCCGCGCCGCCGGCGCTCTCGGCGTTGCGCAGATACGTGTCCGGATGCTTGTGCCGCATCTCGCGGATGACCCGGTGCGGAAAGCTGAGCTTGCCGTGGGCACCCGGCCCGATGCCGAGGTAATCGCCGAACTGCCAGTAGTTCAGGTTGTGCTTGCAGCGTTTGCCGGGCCTGGCATATGCCGACACCTCGTAGTGCTGGTAGCCCGCCGCGGCCAGCCGCGCGTGAATCCAGTCCTGCATCGCAAACGCCGTGTCGTCGTCCGGCAGTGCGGGCGGGTACTTGGCGAAGTACGTGTTCGGCTCCAGCGTCAGGTGATACAGCGACACGTGGTTCGTCTCGAACGACAGCGCGGCTTCCACGTCGGCCTCGCATTCGGCGAGGGTCTGGCCGGGCAGCGCGAACATCAGGTCGAGGTTGATGTTGTCGAAGTGTGCCCGGGCGATCTCGATGGCGGCACGCGCCTCGGCCGCGCTGTGGATGCGGCCCAGCGCCTGCAGGTGCTTGTCATTGAAGCTCTGGATGCCGATCGACAGCCGGTTCACCCCGCTGGCGCGGTAGCTGCGGAAGCGCTCGGCTTCGAACGTGCCCGGGTTGGCTTCCATCGTGATCTCGGCATCGGCGTCCACGGGCAGCAGCATGCGGATGTCCGACAGCAGGCGGTCCAGTCCCTGCGCGGAGAGCAGGCTCGGCGTGCCTCCGCCGATGAAGATGGTGTGCACGGGGCGGCCCCAGACCATCGGCAGCGCGGCCTCCAGGTCCTGCCGCACGGCCGCCAGGAAGCGCGCTTCCGGGATGCCGTGTTCCGGCTCCGCATGCGAGTTGAAATCGCAGTACGGGCACTTGCGCACGCACCACGGCACGTGCACGTACAGGGACAGCGGCGGCGAGGCGGGCAGGCTGATCTTGCCGGGCTGCAAAAAGACGGAGGTGACCTTGTCGCCCGTCTCGGCGGGTGGCGCGGGGGGCGTCCTGCCAGCGCCGGCTGGATGAATCGGGATCATGGAAACGTCAGGCGTTGTCAAACTGGCGCAGGCGCTGGACCAACCGTCCGAGCGCCTGTGCCCGATGGCTCACGCGGTTCTTCTCGGCCTTGGACAGTTCGGCCGCAGTCTTGCCGAGGTCCGGGAGCAGGAAATGCGGGTCGTAGCCGAAGCCACCGTCGCCGCGCGGAGTGTCGATCACCTGGCCGAACCAGTTGCCCTCGGCGATGATGGGCTGTGGGTCGTCGGCATGGCGCACATAGACGAGCACACAAACATAGTGCGCGCCGCGGTCGGCCTTGCCTGCGAGCTCGCGCACGAGGCGGGCGTTGTTGGCGGCGTCGGACTTCTCTTCGCCGGCCAGTTGCGCATAGCGGGCGGAGTACACGCCGGGTGCGCCGCCCAGCGCATGCACGCAGATGCCGGAGTCGTCGGCCAGCGCCGGCAGGCCCGACGCGCGGCTTGCATGGCGCGCCTTGGTCAGCGCGTTTTCCACGAACGTGGCGTACGGTTCTTCCGCTTCGGGAATACCCAGTGCGCCCTGCGGCGTCACGTCGAAGCCGAGCGGGGCGAGCAGGGCGTTGAATTCCGCCAGCTTGCCGGCGTTGTTGGAGGCGAGCACGATCTTGCGCATGGCTGCCGCGACGGTTGCGCTCACAGGCCCAGCGCCTGCTTCTGCAGGCCGATTAGTTCGCGGATGCCCTTGTCGGCGAGGCCGAGCAGCGCCTCCATTTCGGCGCGCGTGAAGGGCGTGCCTTCGGCCGTGCCCTGCACCTCCACAAAGCCGCCGCTGCCCGTCATGACGACGTTCATGTCGGTGTCGCACGCGGAGTCTTCGGGGTAGTCGAGGTCGAGCACCGGCACGCCGTCGACCACGCCGACCGAGACGGCCGCCACGAAATCGCGGATGGGCTCGCCCACGAGCAGGCCTCTTTCGCGCATCACCGAAACGGCGTCATGTGCGGCGACGAATGCGCCGGTAATGCTGGCGGTGCGCGTGCCGCCGTCCGCCTGCAGCACGTCGCAATCGAGGTGCAGGGTATGTTCGCCCAGTGCGGCCAGGTCAAACACCGAGCGCATCGCGCGGCCGATCAGGCGCTGGATCTCCTGCGTGCGGCCGGTCTGCTTGCCGCGCGCGGCTTCGCGGTCGGAGCGGGTGTGCGTCGAGCGCGGCAGCATGCCGTATTCGGCCGTCACCCAGCCTTCGCCGCTGCCTTTCTTGTGGGGCGGCACCTTGGGCAGCACGCTTGCCGTGCAGAGCACTTGCGTGTCGCCAAAGCACACCAGCACCGAGCCTTCGGCATGGCGTGTGAAGTGGCGGGTGAGGGTGACGGGGCGGAGTTGGTCGGGCTGGCGGCCGCTGGGTCGCATGTGGGGTCTCGCTTGAGAAAACGTGTAGCCCGACATGATACCGGCCCGCGCTGCCAGCGTGATGCTGGCAGGGCGGGCCGGCGGCGTGCAGACCAGCGGCTCAGCGCGTCAGGTTGCTCGTCTTGTCGATGGCGGCGCGGATCTCGGCGATCGAGCGCTCGATCTCTTCCTCCGACATCAGCCCCGATTCGCCGCTGGGCGCGTCAAGGATGGACGTGGTGAAGGCGTTCAGCGGCAGGGTGTCGGTCTGCACCGAATCCTGCGTGGTCGTCACCGCATCGAGTTCCCACATCATGGCGATGGCCGTGGTGTTGTCCGCCGTGTCGCCGGCGTTGCGCAGGGCGCGCGCGATGAGCTCCGGAATGGCCTGCGTGACGGAGAAGCTCGTGCAGGTGTCGACCAGTTCGTCTTCCTGCACGCTGCCCCACAGGCCGTCGGAGCACAGCATGGCGACGTCGCCGGGCTCCAGGTTGACCGGCCCGCCGATGTCGATCAGCGGCAGGTTGGGTGAGCCCAGGCAGTTGTAGATCTTGTTGCGCTCGGGATGGTTGGCCACCTGCATCGGCAGCACGCGGTCTTGCTGCAGCAGGTTCTCGATCTTGGAGTGATCGCGCGTGCGCGTGACGAGCGCGCCTTTGCGCATCAGGTACATGCGCGAGTCGCCCGCGTGCGCCCAATGCAGGGCACCGCGCTGCGCCAGGGCGCAGACGATCGTCGTGCGCGGTGCATCGGGCAGGCCGTTGGTCTCGGCATAGCGGTGGATGTCGCGGTGCGCGAGCATGATGCCTTCATGCAGGAAATCGCGCGGATTGCGGATGGACGGGCGGGCGTGGCGCTGGAACTGGCGCGCCATGGTCTGCAGCGCCTGCTGGGCCGCGACTTCGCCCAGGGAGTGTCCGCCCAGACCGTCGCACAGCACCATGAGCATGGCGTCGCGCGTGAAGCAGTAGCCCATGCGGTCCTGGTTGACGCGTCGCGCGCCCTTCTTGCTTTCTTGATAAACCGAGAAACGCATCGTGGCAGTGAGGTTTCGATCAAAAGGGAAAACGGTGCAGCGGCTGGTCGCGTCCAGTGCTGCACCGTTGGAATGTAAAAATCATACTCCGCGCGAGCGGGTCAGTTGTCCCGGCGGCGCAACAGGCTCATGAATCGCGTGGTCAGCGGCTCTTTTTCGTCCGGCACGGGACCGCCCAGCGTGACGGCAGTCAGAGCCTGCATCTCGGTCAGGGCATTGCTCTCTTCGCGCAACACCTTCTGCAGGCGGAAGACGCTTTGCGGGCGCTCTTCCGGCTTCAGCTTCAGGCACCAGCCGACCAGGTCGATCAGGCTGCTCGTATAGACCTTGCGCAGGCGCTCCAGGCCTTCTTCGAGCTTGTCCTCCTTTTCGCGCTGCGTGGCTTCCTGGGGCGGCGTGCCGGCCATGCAGGCGTAGATCGTGGCGCCGATGCTGTAGATGTCGGTCCACGGCCCCAGTTCGTTGTGCTTGCGATACAGCTCCGGCGCGGCAAAGCCGGGCGTATACATCGGCTGGAAGCGCGACGCCTCGGCAGTCAGCGTCTGCCGTGCCGCGCCAAAGTCGAGCAGGATCGGCGAGTGGTCTTCGCGCAGATAGATGTTGCCAGGCTTGATGTCGAGGTGGAGCAGCTTGTGGATGTGGACTTCGCGCAGACCGCTCATCAGGTCGTGGAAGACCTGGCGAATGAAACGCTCACGCAGCATCTTCAGCTTGCCCTGCTGGCGCGCGGCGAGAATGTGCTCCTGCAGCGTTTTGCCCTGCTCGTACGCCATCACCATGTAGACGGTGCCGTTTTCCCGGAAGAAATTCAGCACGCGCACGATGGCGGGGTGCGAAATCCTGGCCAGCGACCGGCCTTCTTCAAAGAAATACTTGAGCCCCAGGCGGAACGCGCTTGCGCTTTCTTCCGGCACGACGGGGATCAGCTCGCCGGGCGCGCGACGGGCCAGTGACGACGGCAGGTATTCCTTCACGGCCACCGGCGTCCCATGCTCGTCGGTGGCGAGATAGACGAAGCTGAACCCCCCGCTGGCCAACTTCTTTACAATACGATAGTTGGACAGCAACGTGCCGACCGGCAGCGGCGCACTGCGTGGCTGTCCTGAGCCTTTTGACTCTGTCATGGGTTTGTATCGCGAAATGGCTGACGGATTCTCCCCGAGCAGTCCATACGTTGTAAAGCGACAAAAGGTGGGGGATTCCCCGCCAATTCGGGGCCTGAAAAGACGCCGCCGGATTCCCGATCCGTATCCAGAACACACCACGATTCCATGATCCACAGTATGACCGGCTACGGCGTCGCTACACGCCAGGCAGCCTTTACCGATGCGCATGGCGCACCCAGCGGCGGCGTTGCCACCGTGTCGGTCGAATTCCGCACCGTCAATTCGCGCTTCCTCGACCTGCTGTTCCGCGCGCCGGAAGAGTGCCGCGCCTTCGAGCCGGCCCTGCGCGAGATGCTCATGAGCGCGCTGTCGCGGGGCAAGCTCGAATGCCGGATCAACCTCCAGCGCCAGGAAGCCGCCAGCGATGTCGCCGCCCTCAATGTCGACGTGCTGCAACAGCTGGTGAAGCTGGAGCAGGAAGTCACCCGTCATCTGCCCGCTTCGGGATCGCTGCGCATGGGCGAGATCCTGCGCTGGCCCGGAGTGCTCGCAGAGCCGCAACTGACGCAGGACGCTCTGCGCGATGCCGTGATCGACGCCGCCAAAGAGGCGCTCAAGCAACTTCTGGAGTCGCGCCGCCGCGAAGGCGATGCGCTCAAGGCCGTGTTGCTGGAGCGCGTCGACGCGATGCTGGCGATCGTCGATCGGTTGACGCCGATGGTGCCCGTGCTGATCCAGCAGCATCAGGACAAGCTGACGGAGCGCCTGCGCGAAGCGTTCGGGCTCGCCGCGCCGGAAGGCACGCCGGCGCTCACCCGCGACGAGCTCTCCGAGCGGATCCGTCAGGAGGCGACCGTCTACGGCATCCGCATCGACATCGCCGAAGAGCTCTCGCGCCTGCAGGCGCACCTGCGTGAGACGCGCCACATCCTGGAGAAGGGCGGCCAGATCGGCAAACGCCTGGATTTCATGATGCAGGAGCTCAACCGGGAGGCCAACACGCTCGGCTCGAAGGCCGCCGCCAAGGAACTGGCGGACGCGTCGATGGAGCTGAAGCTGCTCATCGAGCAGATGCGCGAGCAGGTCCAGAACCTCGAATAACACCCTCAGCACGACAGAACGAGAACATGCCATCCCCTCAAGCGCACTCCGCCGTTGATACGCCCATCGAGAACCATTTTCCGGGCAGCCTGTTCATGGTCGTGGCGCCGTCTGGCGCCGGCAAGTCGACGCTGGTGAACGCGCTGCTGGCGCAGGATCCATCGATCCGGCTGTCGATCTCGGCCACCACGCGCAAGCCGCGCCCGGGCGAGCAGCATGGCCGCGAATACAACTTCATGACCGTGGAGGAATTCAAGGCCTGCCGTGACCGCGGCGAGTTCCTCGAATGGGCGGAGGTGCACGGCAACTACTACGCCACCTCGCGCGTGTGGATCGAAGAGCAGATGCGCGCCGGCACCGACGTCCTGCTGGAGATCGACTGGCAGGGTGCGCAGCAGGTGCACCGCCGTTTTGCCAACGCGGTGGAGATCTTCATCCTGCCGCCATCGCTCACGGCGCTGGAAGACCGCCTGAAGAAGCGCGGCCAGGACGAACCCAATGTGATCGTGCGCCGCCTGCTCGCCGCCGGCTCCGAGATGGCCCACGCGCCCGAAGCCGACTACGTGATCATCAACGAAGATTTCAACACGGCACTCACCGAACTTCGCACGGTCGTGCAGGCGACGCGGCTGCGTTTCGGTGCACAGAAGGCGCGCCACGGCGAGCTTTTCGTGGAACTGGGCATCCATTGAGCCGTGCGGTGCGCCCGGGTTTTCCGGTGCACCGGCAAAAGTGTGGTAGCGCTCGTGCCGCCGCCGGCTGCGAGGCGAGGGCTGTGCTGCTGCTAAAATACCGAGATCAACAAGATTTGCCACCAGGTGGAGTTTTCATGGCGCGTATTACCGTCGAAGATTGCTTGAAACAGATTCCGAACCGCTTCGAACTGGCGCTGGCCGCAACGTACCGCGCGCGTCAGTTGGTGCAGGGCCACACGCCCAAGGTCGATGCCAAGGACAAGCCCACCGTGATCGCGCTGCGCGAGATCGCCGCCGGCCAGGTCGGTATCGAAATGCTCAAGAAGGTCCCTTCCTGAGCTGACGCATTGCCTGGCGTGGTACGCTGCCCCGGTCACTGATCGCGGCGATGGATCGTTCGTGCGATCTTTCATGGATGTGAAAGCCGCGATTGCCCGAGACCCGGCATGCCTACCTCGCCTGCTTCCTCTTCTCCCAGGACCAAACGTCCCGCCACGCACGAGAACCACGTGCCGCCGGCGGGACCGTCCGGCAGCGCGCCGGCCGAGTCGGTGCCGCCATCTGGGTCTTCCTCCGCTTCGTTGGTCTCCATGCCGTCATCCGCTTCCGGCCCCACGTCGCCTCGCACGGGCGCGCCGAACCTGCCTGACCCGCGTGGCGCCGACCTGGTAGGGGAGCGGTCGGCACTGCCGCCCAAATCCCACAAGAGCCCTGCCGCCGACGCGGCCACTCCGGCCGCCAAGCCGGAGGCCGGCGACACCCTCTTCATCGATGCGGTGCTGGAGCAGACTTACCGGCACCTGTTCGGCCCGACTTCGCAGCCGGCCGCGCCGCCGCGCCAGCAGGTCGTTTCCATCGCGGGGCTCACAGAGAAACTGTCGTACCTGAAGCCCGCTGACCTCAAGCTGGTGAAGGAGGCATTCCACTTCTCCGATGAGGCGCACCTCGGCCAGTACCGCCAGAGCGGCGAGCCGTACATCACGCACCCGGTGGCGGTGGCGGAAATCTGCGCCGGCTGGAAGCTCGACGTGCAATCGATCATGGCGGCATTGCTGCACGACGTGATCGAAGACCAGGGCGTCACCAAGAGCGAACTCGCCGAGAAATTCGGCCCGAAGGTCGCGGAACTCGTCGATGGGTTGACCAAGCTGGACAAGCTCGAATTCCAGAGCCGCGAGCAGGCGCAGGCCGAGAGCTTCCGCAAGATGCTGCTCGCGATGGCGCGCGATGTGCGCGTGATCCTCGTCAAGCTGGCCGACCGTACGCACAACATGCGCACGCTCGACCATGTACCGCCCGAGAAGCGCCGCCGCATCGCGGGCGAGACGATGGAGATCTACGCGCCGATCGCGCACCGGCTCGGTCTGAACACGACGTATCGCGAGCTGCAGGAACTGAGCTTCCGCATCGGGTCGCCGTTCCGGTATGCCACGCTCGAGAAGGCCGTCAAGGCGGCGCGCGGCAACCGGCGCGAAGTGGTGAGTCGCATCCTTGAGGCCGCGCAGCGGGCCCTGACGGATGCCGGCATCCCGGCCGAGATGACCGGCCGCGAGAAGACGCTCTACAGCATCTATCGCAAGATGCACGACAAGCAGCTGTCGTTTTCGCAGGTGCTGGACGTGTACGGTTTTCGCGTGGTGGTCGACACGCAGATGCAGTGCTACATGGCGATGGGCGCGCTGCACAGCCTCTACAAGCCGATGCCCGGCAAGTTCAAGGACTACATCGCCATTCCGAAGATCAACGGTTACCAGTCGCTGCACACGACGCTGGTGGGCCCGTTCGGCACGCCGGTGGAGTTCCAGATCCGCACGCGCGAGATGAACCAGATCGCGGAAGCCGGCGTGGCCGCGCACTGGATGTACAAGCAGCATCACGACGAGCCCGATCGCGCGCAGCAGCAGGCGCATCAGTGGTTGCAGTCGCTGCTGGATATCCAGAGCCAGACGGGCGATTCGCAGGAGTTTCTCGAGCACGTCAAGATCGACCTGTTCCCCGATGCCGTCTATGTGTTCACGCCCAAGGGCGAGATCCGCGCACTGCCGCGCGGCGCCACGGCGCTGGATTTCGCCTATGCCGTGCACAGCGATCTGGGCAACCAGTGCGTGGCGGTCAAGATCAACAACGAGCTGCTGCCGCTGCGTACCGAACTCAAGAACGGCGACATCGTTGAAGTGGTGACCGCGCCGTACTCCAAGCCGAATCCGGCCTGGCTCACGTTTGTGCGCACGGGCAAGGCGCGTGCGGCCATCCGTCATTTCCTCAAGACGGCCAAGCTGGACGAGGCGATTCAGCTGGGCGAACGCCTGCTCGATCAGGCCCTGCGCCAGCTCGGTATCGACATGAAGGCCGTGCCGGCGCCGGTGTGGGAGCGCATCGTGCAGTGGACGGGCAACAAGGCGCGCGAAGACGTCTTCGCAGACCTGGCGCTCGGGCGCAGGGTGGCCGCCGTGGTGGCGCGCCGCATCGAGATCGTCCTGCAGGATGCCGGACACGAGGGCGACGAGGCGCTGATGGCCGCGGTCCATACCTTTGCGGGCGACGAGGCACCGGCCGTCACGGTCAGCGGCGACGAGGGCATGGCGATGGTGTTCTCGCCGTGCTGCCGGCCCATCCCCGGCGACCCGATCGTCGGCTACATCGGCAAGGGCGAAGGGCTGCAGATCCACGTGCAGGAGTGCCGCGTCGCCAAGCGGCTGCACGGCAAGGATCCGGAACACTGGATCGACGTCATGTGGGCCGAGCACACGACGCGCGCCTTCGATGTGTCGATCAAGGTGCTGGTGCGCAACACCAAGGGCATTCTCGCGCGCGTGGCGGCGGACCTTACGTCGGCCGACGCCAACGTGGCGCATGTGTCGATGGAGCAGGAGGGCGACCAGGAGGCGACGTTCATGACGTTCCTGATCCAGGTGCATGACCGCGTGCACCTGGCAGACGTGATGCGCGCGCTGCGGCGCAACCCGGATGTGATCCGCATTGCGCGGGATCGTGGCGGCGACTGACGTCCTGCCCGAGCGAGGAACCAAGAAGGCGAGGCCACGAGGCTTCGCTTTTTTGTTTGTGATCCACGCGCGAAGCACGTCGGCGTGAGGTCGTGCCCCGAGCCTGTCGAACGGGCAAAAGAAAAGGGCTTCCATTTCTGGAAGCCCTTTTTGAATGAGGTTGGCGCGGCTGGCAGGATTCGAACCCACGACCCCTTGGTTCGTAGCCAAGTACTCTATCCAACTGAGCTACAGCCGCAACCGAGAAATGAGATTATACAGAGATTTTCGATCTTGTGAACCCCCTTCTTCACTTTTTCTTCGCTGGAGTTGTCGACGGGGCCACCTTTCTATAATGGAGCCTTGATCCATCAGGCTTTACCGTTGGTCCGACCATGAACAAGGCTTTCGTCCGGGAAGATGCCGGCGACGATGAAGACGACCTGCCCGAAGGTGCTGCGCCGCTGCCGCCGGGGTCGAAGAACTACATCACACCTGCGGGGTACGAGCGCCTGCGCACCGAGCTGATGCACCTGATCGACACCGAGCGGCCCGAAGTGGTGGGCATCGTGTCGTGGGCCGCGTCAAATGGCGACCGCTCCGAGAACGGCGACTACCTCTACGGCAAGAAGCGGCTGCGCGAAATCGATCGGCGCATCCGCTTCCTCACGCGCCGCATCGAAAAGGCCGAGGTGGTCGACGCCAGCCTGCAGGGCGACAACGACCAGATCTTCTTCGGCGCCACGGTCACCTATGCGAACCAGGCCGGCGAGGAAACCACCATCACGATCGTCGGCATGGACGAGGTCGATCTCGACAAGGGTCACGTGAGCTGGATCTCGCCGATTGCGCGCGCGCTCATCAAGGCGCGTGAAGGCGATACGGTGCCGCTGCGCACGCCCACGGGCGTGGAGCAGATCGACATCCTTGAAGTCCGGTATCCGCCGCGCAAGACGTGAGCGCGACGCTCAGGCCGGATGGCCCAGGCAATAGGCGCCCAGGGCAATCACGGAGCAGGCCGACAGGCGTCGCGCGGTGAGCGACTCCTTCAGGAACACGCGGCCGAGCAGTGCAGCAAATACCACCGACGTTTCGCGCAGGGCCGATACCGGGCCCATCGGCGCGAGCGTGACGGCCCAGATGACGATGCCGTACGCGGCCAGCGACACCACGCCGCCGCCGAACGCCTTGAGCGTGTCGGCGTCGCGCACGTCGATGTTCAGCGGGCCCTTCCACACGCGATACAGCAGCACCATCGGCAGGCCATCGAGCATGAACAGCCACGCCGAATAGGCGTTGGCGTTGCCCGCCGCGCGCGCGCCGATGCCGTCGCACACCGTGTAGCAGGCGATGAACACACCGGTGGCCAGCGCAGCCAGCGTCGAGCCGACGTCTGCCTTGCGGCCGCGCGCCAGGCTCAAGATGCCGCCGCTGACCAGTACCACGCCGGTCAGCGCGATCGCGCCGGGCATCTCGCCCGCAAACAGGGCGGCACCGACCGTCACCAGCAGCGGCGACGAGCCCCGCGCGATGGGATAGACCTGCCCGAACTCTCCGAACCGGTAGGCGCGCGCGAGGAAGACGTTGTACCCGACGTGCAGTACGGCCGAGACCGCGACGTACGGCCAAGCCGCCGGGGCGGGCAGCGGCAGGGCGATCGCCATCGGCACGGCCGCCACGCCCGAGGCCAGCGTCATCAGCGTGATGGCGCGCAGGCGGTCGGTGCCGCTTTTGAGCAGCGCATTCCAAGACGCATGAAGCAGCGCGGCGCACAGGACGAGAGCGATGACGGCGGGGGTCACGATGGCGATGTGTGATCGGGTGGATTTTTCTCACCCGATATCGCATGGATTGGATGAAGAAGCGCCAGCGTATCCCCAGAAAGAGGGATTCACAATCGATATATACTGACCCGATCTGTGCAAAAAACTCACGTGAATGCGCCAGCTGCCCCCACTGAACGCGGTGCGCGCCTTTGAATCGGCGGCCCGCCATCTGAGCTTCACGCGCGCCGGCGAAGAGCTCAACGTCACGCATGGCGCCATCAGCCGGCAGATCCGCGCGCTGGAAGCGTGGCTCGGCGTCGTGTTGTTCCGACGGCTGAATCGCCGCGTCGAGCTGACCGACGCCGGCCAGCGTTACCTGTCCGAGATCGGTGTCGCGCTCGATCGCATCAGCATGGCCAGCCAGGCACTGCGTGATCGCGATGCGGCGCGCATTCTGCGCGTGAACAGCATCCCGACCTTCACGATGCGCTGGCTGATTCCGCGGCTTTCGACATTTCAGATGCGGTTTCCGCGGGTGGAGGTGCGGCTCACCACCTCCACCGACGACATCGAAGACTTGCCCGACCATTTCGACGTGATCATCCGTGGCGGGCCGGAGATCCACGCGGGATTCCGCTCGGGCCGGTTCCTCGACGAGAGTCGCTTTCCGGTATGCAGCCCGGCGCTGCTCGAACGCGTGCCGTTGCGGGCGCCATCGGATTTGCGCCATCACACGCTGCTGCATTCCGATACGTTGCCCTCGGTGTGGCCGAGCTGGCTCGTGCTCGCGGAGGTGCCGAACCTGCGGCCGGCGCATGCGCTCACGTTCGAGCATTTCTATCTGTCGATCCAGGCCGCGATCGACGGGCTCGGTGTGGCGATGGGGCCCTCGGCGCTCATCACCGAGGACCTGGAGGAGGGGCGTCTGGTGGCCCCCTTTCCGGACCTTGCGTTGAGCGCGCGCAGCTACTACTGGTACTGCCCCGCGCGCAACCTGGGCGACGAAGTGGTGCAGGCATTCTGTGCGTGGCTGGAGGAGCCTCGCCCACAACGTCACACAAACGTGAACACATTGTCGGTCTCCCGTAACGAAGGTAACGCTGCGTAACACCCTAGAGCCGGTCGAGGTGCGCGATGCTACGATCGAATCAAGCTCGATTGCCTTGAAGGAGGTCCTGATATGAAGAAGAACGCATGGATGCTCGCCGCCTGCCTGGTGGCAGCCGGATTGGCCGGTTCGATCGCTCTGCCGGCACAGGCTCAGGTTTCCATTGGGGTGCAGATCGGGCCGAGCTACGCTCCGCCGCCGCCTCGCTATGAAGCCGTGCCGGTCCTGCCGCCCGGCTATGTCTGGACGCCCGGTTACTGGCAATGGCGTGACGGGCGTTATGTCTGGCGCTCCGGATATCGCGTGCATGCCCGGCCAGGCTATTACTGGCGCGAGCCACGCTGGGAGCAGGGTCCGCGTGGCTGGGTATTGCGTGAAGGCGGCTGGGATCGCGACGACGACGGACACGGGCGCGGCCATGGCCGCTATCACTGCCCGCCGGGCCACGCACGCAAGGGCGAGTGCTGATACTGACGCTGCAACGGCAAGCCGGTCCTGGACCGGCTTGTTTTTTGCGAACACGGTCTGTGATGCAGCGCCCGGCACGGTCAACGTACCTTCGGGCCGTTTCTCCAGGAGGCAACATGACAGTGCAATCGAATTGGCGCACCGAGTTCTACAAGGGCTTCGACGTCTACGTGCTGGCCATTCCGCGCGCGGAGCGGGCGTCCGGCGAAGGCGCAACGGCGCCGTCGCAATGGGACTTTGTGGTGCGCATCTGCGAGTCGGGGGCGGATCCGACAGCGGTGGAGACGCTCGTCGCCCATTCGCATGACGAGCGGCCGCTGCCCACGCGCGCGCACGCCGAAGATGCCGGCCTTACACGCGGCTACGGGCTGGTCGATGCGCTGCTTGGGCGCAATGCCGTGCAGCAGTCGATCGATCTCTGACGGCGCTTATGCCGCCAGGGCTTCGGCACGCGCGTGCTGCCGCGCGAATTGCCACCACAGCCAGGTGGCATCCGGCCCGGGCGCGTGAAACGCATAGCGCGGGTCGCCCCCGCTCCAGGCGTGGCCCGTGGCGGCGATTTGGCACAGGCTGACCACGCATTCACCGTCGCGCATGTCGTTACGCAGGACGAAGCCTTCGCCGCGCACGGTCTCGCGCGAGACGCCGTTGGTGTCGCCGAGGTGGTTCAGCGCGCGAAACTGCGCGGCCAGCTGCAACTGGTTGGCCGGGTTGACGGCTTCGTCGCGCAGGCCGTGCAGGATCATCGTCGGCATGCCGGGGTAGGTGGCCACATTCACCAGGCCGGAGAGCGCATCCACCACATCGACGCGCGCACCACGGCGCATCAGGTTCAATGCGGAAGCCGCCGACCGGGCCACGCCGAGGGCCGAGCCGGAGTGCAAGGCCAACGCCGCGAACAGCGTCGGATGACGCAGCGCCATCAACCCCGCCAGGCCTGCGCCCGCCGACAACCCTGCGAGATAGACCCGCGACGGGTCCGCACCCGTGCGCGCCACGGTCTGTTCAACGAGCTGCACGAGGCCGTCAGCCTCGCGTGCTCCCGTATGCTCGGGGTCGTACCAATGCCAGCAACACTGCGGATGCGCGCGGCGCGGTTGCTCCGGATACAGCACGATGAAGCCTTCGCGGTCTGCGAGCGCGTTCATGCGCGTGCCATGTGCGAGCACTTCGGCCGACTGCTTGCAGCCATGCAGCATGACCATGAGCGCCGGTGGCTTGCTGCCGCGCGCAGGCGGTGTGTAGAGCCAGTATTCCGGCCGGCGTGCCACCACGGCGGGGGACTCGGGTTCATAGATGAACTGCTCGCGCACGAACGCGCCCTCCGTCGGGGTCGGGCGCAGGCGGCGGGGCCCGTCGCGACGGGCGGCCGGCTTCGCGGGCTTGACGGGCTTGGGCGGCCACGACTGGCGGCCGAACCCCGGCGAGGCAAGGGCGTCGACCAGCCGGGTGATGGACTTCATCCACGTACGGTGCATGACGGCGGCGGATGGCTCGGATGAGAACGATGGTGCCTGTGCTGCCCGAGCGATCGCAAGTGGTTTCGATAACAGTCGGACAGTGTGCCAGTGATTTTGTTGCGTTGCAGCACTGCAAATGAAAACGACTTCCCACGTGCGTTGGCAGGCGCACAGTTTGCATTTGCGCCCCGACTGTCATGGAGACAAGGTGGGCGACCGGCTACACTGCCGCGGAAGGCGCGCGCCCCCACGCGCCTTTTCCGCTTTCCTCGTTCCCCGTTGTTGACACAAGGAGGTCGTTATGGGTTTTTTTGACTTCATCAAGGAAGCTGGCGAGAAGCTCTTCCACGGCAGTGCGGCCGCCGCCCCTGCCGCCGCACCGGCCGACGCGGATGCCGCAAAGGCCGCGGACGACGCCAAGGGCCAGGCGATCCAGGACTACATCGCCAAGCAGGGCCTGAGCGCCACGGCGCTCTCGGTGCAGGTCGAAGGTGACACGGCCAAGGTGTTTGGCGTGGCACCCGATCAGGCAACGCGCGAGAAGATCATCCTGTGCTGCGGCAATGTCGAGGGCATCAAGTCGGTGGATGACCAGATGTCGGTCAACACGGAGTCGGCCGAGTCGCAATGGCACACCGTCGAGCGCGGCGACACGCTCTCGGCCATCGCCAAGAAGTTCTATGGCGATGCGAACAAGTACCCGGTCATCTTCGAGGCCAACAAGCCGATGCTGTCGGACCCGAACAAGATCTATCCGGGCCAGAAGCTGCGCATTCCGGCAGCGTGAACTGTCTGGCAGTGGAACCACGGGAAAGGGCCTTCGGGCCCTTTTTCTTTGGCGCGGCCTGCGCACGGTTCTGCATCCGCTTTCCGCTTGCGACCGCCCCTGAGGCGCGCGATGGATGACGGCAGCCGACTGAGACATCTGTCTCGTTCGCTGCGACGGGTGTCTCGCTGCACGGCCCGCAGTTGAGACATCCTGAAGCGCGCACCCATCTCGCACACCATGGCCGCGAAGCCTTTTGCCACAAGGCTTTGCGGCAGATGCTCCCGCTCGAGCCGCCCAGCCTGTTGCAGCTGGCACCCCTCTTGCAATTCCCGGTCAGCCGGCCCAGCAGCCGGACACCAATACGAGAGCAAGAGGAGACTTTGCATGGACCCCACACCGCAACATCTTCTGTGGATGTACGAGAAGATGATCGAGATTCGCCAATATGAAGAGACCATGGCGAAGGTCTATCTGGAAGGCAAGCTGCCGCCGAAGATTCAGAAGGGCCTGGCGTTTGACATTGGCGCCGGCCCCGTGCCGGGGGAGATGCACCTGTCGGCAGGGCAGGAGCCGGTGGCCGTCGGCGTATGTGCGCACCTGCGGCCCGAAGACACCGTGGTCGGGCCGCACCGTGCCCACCATTTCGCCATCTCCAAGGGCGTGCCGCTTGACGAGATGACGGCCGAGATCTTCGGCAAGGCCACGGGCCTGGGCCGCGGCAAGGGCGGCCATATGCACCTGTTCCACCCCGAGACGAAGTTCTCCTGCAGCGGCATCGTGGGCGCGAGCATGCCGCAGGCCTGCGGCGCCGCGCTCGCGGCACGCAAGCTCAACAAGGATTGGGTGGCGGTCGCCGTGTTCGGCGAAGGCGCGGCCAACCAGGGCGCGTTCCACGAATCGCTGAACCTGGCCGCGCTGTGGAAGCTGCCCGTCATCTTCATCTGCGAAGACAACAAGTACGGCATCTCGGTCGAGAAATCCGAATCGACGGCGGTGCCGTCCAACGACGTGCGCGCGGCCGGCTATGGCATGCCGGGCGTGCTGGTCGATCGCAATGATGCCGTGGCGGTGTATCGCGCCGCCGGCCAGGCCGTGGCCCGGGCGCGCCGCGGCGAGGGCCCCACGCTGATCGAGGTGAAGACCGACCGCTACCTCGGCCATTTCCAGGGCGACCCCGAAACCTATCGCCCGAAGGACGAGGCGAAGCACCTGCGCGAGTCCGATCCCATCAACCTGCTCGGCAGCAGCCTGCGTGCGTCGGGCCTGCTCGATGACAACGCGGATGCCGCACTGCGGGCCGCAATCGCTGCGCGCATCGACGCGGCCTACGACTTCGGCCGCAACAGCCCGTACCCCGAGCCGAGCGACGCGCTGAACCACGTTTTCGTCCACTAAGCAGCCCCTGCGGCCATTCCAGGAGACTCACCATGCAAGCCTCACAAGGCGCGGCGCAGGGCGCGCGCACCCTCACCATGGCGCAGGCCATTTCCGAAGCCATCGGCCAGGAAATGGAGCGCGACCCGCGTGTCTTCGTCATGGGCGAAGACATCGGCAAGTACGGCGGCATTTTCAGCGCGACCACTGGGTTGCTCGACCGCTTCGGGCCGGATCGCATCATGGACACGCCGATCTCGGAGACGGCCTTCATCGGGGCGGCGCTGGGCGCAGCGGCAGAAGGCCTGCGCCCCATCGCCGAGCTGATGTTCGTGGATTTCTTCGGGGTGTGCTTCGACCAGATCTACAACCATCTGGCCAAGAACACCTACATGTCCGGTGGCCGTGTCGCGCTGCCGGCGGTCATCACCACCGGCATCGGCGGCGGCTACAACGATGCGGCCCAGCACTCGCAATGCCTGTACGCGAGCTTTGCGCACATGCCAGGGATGAAGGTGGTCGTACCGTCCAACGCATACGACGCCAAGGGCCTGATGATCCAGGCCATCCGCGACGACAACCCCGTCATCTTCTGCTACCACAAGGGCATCATGGGCCTGTCGTGGATGTCCTACTTCGAGGGCAGCACGAACGCGGTCCCCGAAGAGGCCTACACGATCCCCTTCGGGCAGGCGCGCGTGGCGCGCGAAGGCCGCGACGTGACCATCGTCACGCTCTCGCAGATGGTGCAGAAGTCATTGTTGGCGGCCGAGCAGCTCGCCGCCGAGGGCATTGACGTTGAGGTGATCGACCTGCGCACCATCGTGCCGCTCGACCGCCAGGCCGTGCTGCGCTCGGTGGCCAAGACCGGCCGTCTGCTGGTGGCCGACGAGGACTACCTCAGCTTCGGCCTGTCTGGCGAGATTGCCGCCATCGTGGCGGAGAACCTCGACACCGTGGCATTGCGCGCGCCCGTGCGGCGCGTGGCGGTGCCCGACGTGCCCATCCCGTACTCCCGGCCGCTCGAGCAGTTCGTCATTCCGCAGGTCGACAGCATCGCCGCGCAGGTGCGTGCGCTGGTGCAGCACCAACCCGTTTCCTATTCACTCAAGCGAGAAGCAGCATGATCGACGTATTGATGTCTGACGCCGCCTGGCAGGACGTGGAAGAGGGCACCGAGGCCCTGTTGCAGGAGTGGCTCGTCAAGCCCGGGGAGGCGGTGAGCGCCGGGCAGCCGTTGGCGGTGGTGGAGCTCGTCAAGACCACGCATGAGGTAACGGCGCCGGCCGACGGCGTGGTCGCCGCGCTGGAGGTGGCCGCGCAGGACACCTTCGGGCGCAGCGCCGTCCTCGCACGGCTGGAGCCCAAGGCATGAGCCACGACCTTGCTTCCGTGCCGGAGGCCGGCGCGCGCCGTGTCGTGCCGCTCGCCGGCATGCGCGGCGCCATCGCGCGCTCCATGGGCGCCGCGTGGCAGGTGCCGCGCGTGGCGCAGTCGATCGAGGTGGATGCCACCCGGTTGGAAGCCGCCGTGCAGGCCCTGCAGCAGCAGCTCGGGCCGCAGTGCAAGGTCACGCTGACGGCCTTCGTGCTGCGCGCTGTGGCGCTGACGCTGCGCGAGCATCCGCGCCTGAACGCCCGCGTGGTGGAAAAGGAAGTCGAGCTGATGCCCGACGTCAACATCGGCCTGGCCGTCAGCCTCGACGAGGGGCTGATGGTGCCGGTGCTGCGCCAGGTCGATACGAAGCCGGTGGCCGACATTGCCGCCGAGAGCCGCCGCCTGGCGGAAGGCGCGCGGGCGGGCACGCTGTCACCGGGCAGCTACCAGCAGGGCACGTTCACCGTCACCAACCTGGGCATGACCGGTATCGACAGCTTCACCCCGATCATCAACGTGCCGCAGGTCGCCATCCTCGGCGTGACGCGCGTTGCCAGGCGCGTGGTGGTGCGCAACGACAGCATCGTGATCGCGCCGATGATGGGCCTGCATCTCGTCTTCGATCACCGCGCTGTGGACGGCTACCCGGCCGCGCGCTTCCTGACCGACCTGCGCACGCGGTTGGAAACCTCGGAAGGCCTGTGATGCTCGCGCCCGCCTTTCTTGCCGACGGCATCCACTGCGCGCAGGAGCAGGCGTGGAACCGCGCGCAGCTTGCGCAGCCGGTTCTGCGGCCCGCCGTGCGGCTGTGGACCTATGCGGCGCCCGGTGTCGTGCTCGGCCGCGCGCAGGCCACGCTGCATGCGCAGCTGGCGGGCGGCCGTACGCCGGTGGTCGTGCGCGATGCCGGAGGCGGCGCGGTGCTGACGGGGCCGTGGATGCTGTCCGCGTCGATCGTGCTGCCTGCAGACCACCCGTTGCTCGCGACCGGCACGGTGTCCAGCTACCGCTGGCTCGGGATGCTGCATGCGGGCCTGCTGCGCGATCTCGGCATGGCCGCCCATGCGGTGGCGCCCGAGGCGCTGCAGGCGGCGCGCCCGGACCCGTCGCTCAAGTGGGCCTGCTTTGGCGGCCTGTCGCCGTGGGAAGTCGTTGTCGGCCAGCGCAAGATCGTTGGGCTCGCCCAGGTCCGGCGGCGCACCGGCGCCTTGCTCACCTGCGGCACGCTGCTTTCACCTCCTGACTGGCCGCTGCTGTGCAGCGTGCTGGGCGCGGACACCGCCGACGTCGCGCGCTTGCAGGCCTGCACGACGTCGTGTGCGGAAGAGCTCGGCACGCCGCTGATGGCGACCGTCCTGGCCGAGCGCCTGCACCACATGCTCATCGACGTGCTTGGCGAACACGACGATCCGGGCGGCCCCTCTCGACCACGCCGCGCGCGCCGACCGGCGCCGGGCCCCCTGTCCGCCGCGGCGGGCCCGTGATCCCACGGCCAACGCAGTGCATATCCACAAAACGAGGCGCGCCCTGTGCCCGCCCACAAAAGGAGGCAATCACCATGAAACCCACGGCACCCGCTGGCCCCGCCATGCGCGTACTGGACAAACAACCGAAGGTGTCGCGCCGAGGCTTCCTGCGCGGCAGCGGCCTGGCCGCGATCGGCGTCACGGTCATCCCGGCGGCCATGGCGGCCAGCAAGGACGTGGCGGTCACGCAGAGCTTTCCGCGCCTCGGTACGGCCACCGGCAAGACGCTGGTGCGCATGGCGCGCGACATCTATCCGCACGACAAGCTATCCGACACGTTCTACGTGGAGGCGGTCGCGCCCTATGACGCCGCCTCCGCCAAGGACCAGGCGGTAAGAACGCTGCTGACCGACGGCGTGAAGGACCTGGATCAACGCGCAAGGCAGCGCTATGGCGTGCCCTATGCCCAGGTCAAAACCGAGAGCGAACGCGTGGCGCTGCTCAAGGACATCGAACCCACGCCCTTCTTCAAGAAGGTCCAGGGCGACCTGGTCACGGGGCTCTACAACAACAAGAAGCTGTGGCCGCTGTTCGGCTACGAGGGCTCGTCGTGGCAGAAGGGCGGCTACCTGCACCGCGGCTTTGACGATATCGACTGGCTCTGAGCCGGCACACAACAAAACAGGAGACAACCATCATGGCGGATCAGGCAAGGTTCTCGCTCGACGATGACAGCGTCGTCGTGATTGTCGGTTCGGGGGCAGGCGGCGGCACGCTGGCCAACGAACTGGCGCAGCGCGGCGTCAAATGCGTGGTTCTGGAAGCCGGCAAGCACTACACGCAGGCCGATTTCGAGAACGACGAATGGGCGATGTTCAACAAGATCTCGTGGCTCGACAAGCGCACCTCGGCCGGCGGCTGGCATCACACCAAGACGTATCCGAACCTGCCGGCCTGGATTGTGAAGGGCGTGGGCGGCTCGACGGTGCACTGGTCGGGCGTGGCGCTGCGGTTCCAGGAGCACGACTTCCACACCAGGACTACGTATGGCGCGATCCAAGGCGCCAACGTGCTCGACTGGCCCATCACGCTGGCAGAACTCGAGCCGTATTACGAACTGGCAGAGAAAAAGATGGGCGTATGCGGCACAAAGGCCAGCGGCCTGCCGCCGATGCCGCCGAACAACCACTACAAGGTGATCGAGGCGGGCGCGAAGAAGGTCGGCTACAAGCACATCGTCCGCCCGGCGGCGTCCAACTCCGAACCGTACGACGGCCGGCCCGGCTGCATGCAGATCGGTTTCTGCATGCAGGGCTGCAAGATCGGTGCGAAGTGGTCCACGCTCTATACGGAAGTGCCGCGCGCGCAGGCCACGGGCAACGTTGAACTGCGGCCCGAATCGATGGTGCTGCAGATCCAGCACGACAAGCAGGGCCGTGCCAACGGCGTGCTCTACGTCGACAACAAGGGCCGCAAGCAGCTGCAGAAGGCGCGCGTGGTGTGCGTGGCCGGTAATTCGATCGAGTCGCCGCGGCTGCTGCTGAATTCGGCGTCGAGCATGTTTCCGGACGGGATGGCGAACTCGTCGGGGCAGGTGGGCAGGAACTACATGAACCACGCCACGGCGGCGGCGGTGTCGATCCACAAGAAGCCGGTCTACATGTACCGCGGCTTCGACATTGCCGCCGTGGTGGCTGACGAGGTGCCGCTGAACACCAAGCGCGGGTTTGTCGGCGGCTACTACCTTGAGGGCCTGGCGATTCACCTGCCGTACACGGCGGCGTTCATGAAGCCGGGCGGCTGGGGGCGCGACTTTACCTCGGCCCTGGAAATGTACGACCACATGAGTTGTGTCTGGGTATGCGGTGAAGACCTGGCGCGCGAGCAGAACAGCATCACGCTGCATCCGACCGAGAAGGATCAGTACGGCCTGCCCATCCCCATTGTCACCAAGACCTATCACGAGAACGACGAGAAGATCACGGCGCACGGCCTCGTGCAGTGGCGCAAGGTGTCGGAAGCGGTGGGCGCGACCCGCGTGATCGACATGCCGGCCTATCCGGCCAGCCACAACATGGGCACCAACCGCATGAGCGCCAATGCCCGCGATGGCGTGGTCAACAAGTGGGGCCAGGCGCACGACGTGAAGAACCTGTTCATTTCCGACGGCAGCCAGTTCACGTCGAGCTCCGCGGCCAACCCCACGCTCACCATCGTGGCGCTGGCCATCCGGCAGGCGGAATACATTGCCGGGGCATTGAAACGGCAGGACATCTAGGCCCGCCGGCCTGGTCGCCGGCACGTTGCGGTGACCGGGCAAATCGATTAGCGTAGACCGCATCGCGGGCCCCTCAACGACCGGCACGAGACCGGCGGCATGGGCTCCGCATCCCTTCCAATGCGGCGGCCAAGGAGACAGTCGTGCAGCAAAAAGCACACCGCGCACATATCGAGCGGCTGCTCGCCTTTTCGCAGCAGCCGGGGGAGGCGCACGGCGTCATCGAGCGCTCGTGGCGGCGCTGCCTGGACGACTACGGCCGCGACCCCAGCCGCCCGACGCCCGCGTACATCGTCGAGGCGCATCAGCTGCGCGAGCACAAAGACCAGATCGAGGATTTCCTGAGCGTCGCCCGCACCGGCATGGAGCAGCTCTACAAGCGCGTCTCCGGCCTCGACTACGTGCTGCTGCTGACCGACGCCTATGGCGTCACGGTCGACTTCATCGGCAACGACCACCTCGACCGCGAACTCAAGCGCTCCGGCCTCTATCTGGGCGCCGACTGGAGCGAATCGCGCGCCGGCACCTGCGCGGTCGGCACGTGCATCGTCGAGCAGGCCCCGGTCACATGCCACCAGACCGACCACTTCGACGCCTGCCACATCTCGCTCACCTGCAACAGCGCGCCGCTGTTCGACCCGACGGGCAACTTCCTGGGCGTGCTCGACGTGTCGGCGCTGAGCGCACCGGCTCCACGCGAAGGGCAGCACCTCGCGCTGCAGATGACGGCCATGTATGCGCAGAAGATCGAAGACGCCAACTTCCTGCGCTACTTCCGCGACCAATGGATTCTGCGGCTGGGCTCGACGTGGTCCCTGGTCGATGTGGACAGCGAAATCATGATCGCCTTCGATGCCGACGGCATCATCCGCGGCATCAACAGCGGCGGGCGGCGCAAGCTGCGGCTTCAGAGCGATCCGCATGCCGACGTGCGCGGGCATCTGCTCACGGAAGTGTTTCGCGAAGACATGAGCGAGCTGTGGCGCATTGCCCGCGCGGGCACCTCGTCGGAGCGCACGGCGGTGCGGATGTTCGACCACGGCGTGTACTACGCCACCGGGATTCCGCCGCGCGGTGCGCCGAGCAAGCCGTCGATGCCATCGGCCGCGGCACAGCCCGCCTTGCCGAGCCCCGAGGCGAGCGCAGCGCTGGACGCCCTCGGCGCAGACGATCCGCACATGCAGCGGCTCATCCTGCAGGCCAAGCGCCTGGCCAACAAGCCGCTCAACATCCTGGTGCAGGGCGAGACCGGTACCGGCAAGGAGGTCCTCGCCAAGGCGCTGCACAGTGCGAGCGAGCGCCGCGGCAAGGCGTTCGTCGCCGTCAACTGCGCCGCGATTCCCGAATCGCTGATCGAGAGCGAACTGTTCGGCTACACGCCCGGCACGTTCACGGGCGCCCGCAGCAAGGGCATGCGAGGCCTGATCGCACAGTCGGATGGCGGTACGCTCTTCCTCGATGAAATCGGCGACATGCCACTGCACCTGCAGAGCCGGCTGCTGCGCGTGCTGTCCGAACGCGAGGTGATGCCGCTCGGCTCGGAAAAACCGATTCCCGTTGACCTGCGCGTGATTGCCGCCTCGCACCGCGACCTGCGTCAGCTGATTGCCGAGCAGCGCTTTCGCGAGGACCTCTACTACCGGCTATGCGGCGCAACGCTGCACCTGCCGACGCTGCGCGAGCGGCGCGACAAGGATTACCTGATCGGCCGCATCGTCGAGGAAGAGGCGCGCCAGCTCGACATGCAGGCGGAGCTCGCACCGGCCGCGCTGGCCCTGCTGCGCAATTACCCGTGGCAGGGCAATGTCCGCCAGCTGCGCAACGTGCTGCGTTTCGCGCTGGCCATGAGCGACAACGGCTTGATCGACGTCGATGCCTTGCCGCCCGAGATTCTGGAGGGCTCGACCGGGAGCATGCCGTCGGCGGTTCCTGCCGCGGCCGAGGCAGCTGCCGGCAACGAGCGCGAAGCGCTGCTGGCCGCCCTGCGCCGCAACAAGTGGCGCATTACGCAGGTCGCGCACGAGCTTGGCATCGCGCGTGCGACGGTCTATCGGCAGATGGAGCGGTTCGGAATCGTCGCGCCCAATCAACAGTAGTAAGGCGGGCGGGCGAGACATCGCAGCGGTGATCACGGCCTCTGGTCCGCAGCGCACGATGGATGCCTGCGGTACCGGAGGCACATCCTTGCAGCGTCACGCAACCGTTCGCGGCCAGCGCGGCTCCTGTGCCTAGGTGGCCGCGACGGGCTCCGAGGGCGTCGAGGCGGCGGCGATGTCGTGGAAGGAGACGGTCTTGTTTCGTCCGCTGGCTTTGGCGTAGTACAACGCTTCGTCGGCCTCCTTGATGAGGTCCTGCGCCTCTCCCACCTGCTCGGGCGTCCAGGAAGCGAGGCCGATACTGACGGTAACGTGCCCGAGGTCGCTCCCGACGTGTTCGATCAACAGTCCGATGATTGCGGTTCGGATCTTCTCGGCGATCTGGCGCGCGCCGGCTTCCGGGGTATCGGGAAGCAGCACGATGAACTCCTCTCCACCGTAACGGGCCGCTGTGTCGCCGGGGCGGCGGATGTTGTCGGCAATGCATCGGGCGACGGCGGCGAGCGCGTCGTCTCCGGCCTGGTGTCCGTAGGTGTCGTTGTAAGGCTTGAAGCGGTCGATATCGATGAAGAGCAGGGAAAGGGTGGACCGCGCCCGGCGTGCGCGTCGCCACTCGTTCTCCAGCAACTCTGCGAACCGGCGGCGATTGCTCAGGCCCGTGAGCCCGTCGGTGCGGGCGAGCAGCTCAAGCTCGTACTCGGCGCGGATTCTCCGGCGCAGCTGTGCGCCAAGCATCAGCGTCAGCACGATGAAGGAAATACCGAACGCGAACACCAGACCGCCGATGATCAAGGCGCGGCTTCGCCACCTGGCATAGATATCGTCCTCGGCCTCCGCGACCATGATGATGAACGGCAGCTTCGTGAAGTGCTTGAAGTAGTAGACCCGTCGGACCCCGTCGATGGAGGCGGTCTCGGAAAACGTCCCTTCCCGGGCCGTTTGGAACTTCTGGAAGGTGGCGGCCTTGCTGATGTTGCGGCCGACGATCTTCGGGTCGTACGGCTGGCGCATCACCATCACCCCATTGGAACCGATGAGCGAAATGGCGCCGCGCTCCCCCAGATCGAGACCGCCGAAGAGCTTGTGGAAATAGTCGAGATTGAGCGCGACCACGGCAATCCCGCCAAACGACCCGTCCGGCTTGGAAATGCGTCGTGACAGGGCAATGCTGAGCGCGCCGCCCCGCAGGCGCGACACATAAGGGTCACTGATGTACAGGCCGGCGTCCGGGTTTTCCCTGTGGATCGTGAAGTACCTGCGGTCCGCGAAATTGCCCTGCCGCGGGACGTCGTTGGCCGAGTCCTGAACGATGTTGCCGTGCTCATCGAAGATCAGCATCGCGCCGAGGTAGTCTGCCGTCATCGCATGGTCGAACAGAATCGCCCGCCGCAGCGCGGGTGGCACCGACATGATGTTTGGCAACTGCAGGTTGTGGATCGCCGCCTGCAGGGACAGGTCGTATAGCTCGATGTTGCGTTCGATGTCGCGCTCTGCCAGCAAACCAACGTTGCGCGAGGTTTCGCGGGCACGCTCCAGCGCGTCGGCACGGCTCTGGATAAGTTGCAACACACACACACCCATCAGCGCACAGGCAATGACGATGCCGATACCGATGATCGAATATGGAATGCGTCTGCGATGGGGCATGGGTCTGCTAGGGAGGAGGGAAGCTGTCCCCCGAAGGCGCGAAGGACCGTTCTTATACTATCGGATATGCAACAAGTTGTTGTCTTACATCGGGGGACCGGGCCCGTCTAGGCCTTCCACCTGTTGCGGTTTAATTCACAACCCGACCGTAGTGTTGTAGTGATCGTCGTTGGGTTGGTGGGTGTCCTGCTGGACATGCCATCCGTGGGGGCGATCCTGGGCTTCCATCGGGTCTCCTCCGCATGCAGCGGGCGTCGATCTATCGACCGACTCGTTTGTGCAGGGCGCAGGCGAGCCGCAGGTGCTTGGGGGCGGCACAGTGTTGCCTCTGCAGGAGCCGGACATCGGAGGATGCGGCGGTCGGGTTGCCGGAGTACCGGTCGGTGCGCCCCGCATGCGCGATCGTCACTGTTGGTCGTTATCGCGCCCGGCTTTTAGGCGCTTGAGGAACCAGCGGCCCGCCGGCCCAGGCGGTGTGTCCTTTCGGTAGACAGCAAACATGGCGATCGGAGGCGTGTACGGTTGGAAGGCTTCAAGCTGCAACGGCACGAGCTTTCCCGAATCGAGGTCATCCTGAACCATCGCCACCGGCATGTGCCCCCAGCCGAATCCAGCGCGCAGGAAGGCATGCCTGGCGCCCAGATCGGCCAGTCGCCATCTATGCGGCGAGAAAACGCCGAAGGTCTTGCCTTCCGTGAGCGTCGTGCGATCGGTGAGCACCAGTTGCACATGCTCGTCGAGATCAGCGGGACGAATGACCCACGGCTTTGACCCCAACGGATGGGACGGCGCCGCCACGGTGATTCCAGCCTGCGAGCGTCGAATCGGCTCCGCTGCACCTGTTCGCCGGCAAGATGGCCAACGAACTCGCGGCTGCCAACGCCAGCGCGGTCGCAAAGGGTCTGCACGGGTGGAAGGGCTCTCTGAACCCACTGAGTTCGCGACTAACCCGGTGATGGCCACATCATGGCGGGCCGAAGGGTATGAGGGCGATAGGCGTCTCGCGGCTGATATGGGCAGCAGCGATCTGCGCGTACGCCAGATTTGCGCCAAAAAAGACAAAACCCAAGCATAGGCTTGGGTTTTGGGTGATGTCCTGGTGCCGCTGACCGGAATCGAACTGGTGACCTTCGCATTACGAATGCGCTGCTCTACCGACTGAGCTACAGCGGCGTCGGAAACAGCGATTCTAGCAGAACTTTTTGCCACCCTGCAAGCACCGCTGAAACCTCGGGCAAAACCGCGTCGTCATGCCGTCTTGGCGGCCTCGCGGTGGTACTGCGTCACGCGGTCCACTTCGTTTTTCGACCCCAGGATCACGGCCACGCGCTGGTGCAGCTTCTCGGGTTGGATGTCGAGAATGCGCTCAAGGCCGTTGGTGGCGGCGCCGCCGGCCTGTTCCACCAGGAAGGCCATCGGGTTGGCTTCATACATCAGGCGCAGCTTGCCGGCCTTGCCAGGCTCGCGCTTGTCCCACGGATACATGAAGATGCCGCCGCGCGTGAGGATGCGGTGCACGTCCGCCACCATCGAGGCGATCCAGCGCATGTTGAAATCCTTGCCGCGCGGGCCTTCGGTGCCGGCCAGGCATTCGTCGATGTAGCGGCGCACGGGCGGGGCCCAGTGGCGCATGTTCGACATGTTGATGGCGAATTCCTTCGTATCGGCCGGAATCTTCACATCGCGGTTGGTCAGGATGAAACTGCCGACTTCGCGGTCGAGCGTGAACATGTGCACGCCGTTGCCGACGGTCAGCACCAGCGTGGTCTGCGGGCCGTACACGGCATAGCCCGCGGCGACCTGCTTGGCGCCCGGCTGCATGAAATCGGCCTCCGAGACGGCCTCGCCGGGCTTGGGCATGTGCAGCACCGAGAAGATCGTGCCGATCGACACGTTCACGTCGATGTTGGACGAGCCGTCGAGCGGATCGAACAGCAGCAGGTATTCGCCCTTCGGGTAGCGGTGTGGAATCTCGTAGAACGATTCCATCTCTTCCGAAGCCATGGCGGCGAGGTTGCCGCCGTATTCGTTGGCCTCGAGCAGGACTTCGTTGGCGATCACGTCCAGCTTCTGCTGGGTTTCGCCTTGCACGTTGCCGGTGCCGGCCGAGCCGAGCACGCCGGCAAGGGCCCCCTTGTTGACGCTGTGCGAGATCGCCTTGCAGGCGCGCGCCACGACTTCGAGCAGCAGGCGCAGCTCGGCCGGGATGGTGTTGTGCTCGCGCTGCTCTTCGATCAGGTAGCGGGTGAGGTTGATGCGCTTCATGGGTTCTCCTGAGACGGGCGCGATTTTACGATACAAGCGGTGACATTCAGGCCAGCGCCTTGCCGACGATCTCCCGCACATCGCGCGAGAGGCTCGGGTGTGCCGCCACGCGCTTGAGCGCGTCGTGCATGGCGTCGCGCAGCGCCGGCACGTATTTGCGCCAGCGGTCCATCACGCGCGCCAGGCGCGCCGACACCTGCGGATTGATCGCATCGAGCGCCAGCACCTGCTCGGCCCAGAACGCATAGCCGGAGCCATCGGCGGCGTGGAACTGCGCGGGGTTGCCCGAGCAGAAGCTGAAGATGAGCGAACGCGCCCGGTTCGGGTTGCGCAGCGTAAAGGCCGGATGCGCCATCAGTGCGCGCACGGTCGCCAGCGTCGGCTTGCCCGCGGCACCTGGCTGCATGGCCTGCAGCGAGAACCATTTGTCGATGACGAGCGCGTCGTCGGCAAAGCGGGTGTAGAAGTCGGCGAGGGCGGCTTCACGGCCGGGGCCGTAGCTGTTCACCATGGCAGAGAGGGCGCCCATGCGGTCGGTCATGTTGGTGGCGGCGGCGTATTGCTTTTCGGCGAGGGCCAGCGCTTCGGGCGCCTCGGTTTCCACGAGGTAGCCGAGAGCGATGTTCTTGAGCGCGCGCTTGCCCGCGGAGACGGCATCCGGCGAATACGCGCCTTCGGTCTGGTTGTCGTGGTAGGCGCGCAGCAGCTCGGCGTTGAGTGCCTCGGCCAGCGTGCGGCGCAGCGTGCGGCGCGCGGCGTGGATCGCGGCCGGGTCGGCCACGTCCATGCGCTCGGCCAGGTAGCTCTCGGCCGGCAGGATCAGCATCTGCTCCCGGAAGGCCGGGTCCAGGGCGCGATCGGCGACCACGGCGCGCAGCGCCTCCACCAGTGCGGGGTCGACAGCGGGCGCGCGGCCCTGCTGGATGTCGGTCACCATGCGCAGCAGCGTGTCGGTGGCCAGGCGCTGGCCGGCTTCCCAGCGGTTGAACGGGTCGGAATCGTGCGCAAGCTGGAAGGTGAGCTGCTCGGTCGTGTAGCCGTACTCGACGATGACCGGCGCCGAGAAATTGCGCAGCAGCGAGGGCAGCGGCGCCTCTGCCACGTCTTCGAAGACGAAGGTCTGCTCGGCCTCCGTGAAGTCGAGCACGCGCGTGGTGGCGGGGCTGCCCGATGCCGTTTCACCGCGCAGGCGCAGCGGCAAGTCGCGGCCCTGGCTGTCGATCAGGCCGATGGCGAACGGGATGTGGAACGGCTGCTTCTGGATGCCGCTGCCCACCTCGATGCCGACCGGCTCGCAGCGCTGGCGCAGCGTGAGCGTATAGGTGTGCGTGGCGGCGTCGTGGCGGCCTTCCACGGTGACGACCGGCGTGCCGGCCTGGCTGTACCACCGGCCGAATTGCGTGAGGTCGCGGCCGTTGGCGTCGGCCATGGCGGCGCGGAAGTCGTCGCAGGTGACGGCCTGGCCGTCGTGGCGCTGGAAGTACAGGTCCATGCCCTTGCGGAAGCCGTCGCGGCCGAGCAGGGTCTGGTACATGCGCACGACTTCGGCGCCTTTTTCATACACCGTGACGGTGTAGAAGTTGTTGATCTCTTCGTAGCTGTCGGGGCGCACCGGGTGGGCCATGGGGCCGGCATCTTCGGGGAACTGCGCCTGGCGCAGCAGGCGCACGTCTTCGATGCGCTTGACGGCGCGCGCGCTCGCAGCGGCCGTTTCGTTGCCCGCCTGGGCGGCGGCCTGCGCAGCCATGTCGGCGGAGAACTCCTGGTCGCGGAACACCGTCAGGCCTTCCTTCAGGCTCAGCTGGAACCAGTCTCGGCAGGTGACGCGGTTGCCCGTCCAGTTGTGGAAATACTCATGGCCGACCACCGATTCGATGTTGGCGAAATCCACGTCGGTGGCGGTTTCCGCATTGGCCAGCACGTACTTCGTGTTGAAGATGTTCAGGCCCTTGTTCTCCATCGCGCCCATGTTGAAATCGCCCACGGCGACGATCATGAAACGGTCCAGGTCGAGCTCCAGGCCGAAGCGGCGCTCGTCCCAGCGGATCGAGTGGATGAGCGAATCCATTGCATGGCGCGTCTTGCCCAGATCCTGCGGCTCGACCCAGACCTGCAGCAGCTTTTCCTTGCCCGAGGCGGACTGGATGCGCTCTTCAATGCATTCCAGCTTGCCGGCCACCAGCGCAAACAGGTACGACGGCTTCTTGAACGGGTCGTGCCACACCGCCTCGTGGCGGCCCTCCGGCAGGTCGCGCTCGGACACCAGGTTGCCGTTGGACAGCAGCACCGGGTAATCCGCCTTCGAGGCGCGCAGCGTGACGGTGTAGACCGTCATCACATCCGGGCGGTCAAGGAAGTAGGTGATCTTGCGAAAGCCTTCCGCTTCGCACTGCGTGAAGAAGTTGCCGTTCGAGACGTACAGCCCCATCAGCGACGTGTTGGCCGCCGGGTTGCAATAGGTGGCGATTTCGAGCGTGAAGCTGGCGCCCACGTCTGCCGGGACCGCGTCCACCGTCAGCGTGTCGCCGCTGGCCTGCAGGCCGGACAGCGCCCGGCCGTCGAGCGTTGCGCCCGCCAGCTCCAGCCCTTCGCCCATCAGCACGAGCGGCCTGCCGGCCTCGGTGCGGGTCATGCGCATGCGGTTGACGACGCGGGTGCGCTCGGGCGCGAGGTCGATTTCCAGGGCCACGTCGTCGATGCGGAAGGCCGGGGCGGTGTAGTCCTTGCGGTAAATCGTGGCGGCGGTGTCGGTGCGCAACATCGGTAACATCCTCGTAGCGGAACGCAAAAGACCATTGTACTCAGGCCCCCGGCGGGAATCTTCCATGCCGGGCCTGACTCTCAGTCACAGGCCGTCCGCAACGCTTTTGCGCCTGTGCAGCCATCTGTCTGATCGAGAGTAGGGGGATTTTTCTATGTGGAAGTGGAACAAGACATCGGGCGTCTGGCCGATGGGCGGTGCGCTGCTCGCGGCCAGCCTGCTGGCGGGCTGCGCGAGCACGGTCACCAGCCAGGTGACGGCATTCCGGCAGCCGGGCTGGAACGATACCCCGCCCCGCACCTACGCCTTCGAGCGCAGCCTGGCGCAGCAGAACGATCTCGAACGGCAGACCTACGAGGCCTGGACTTCAGACCAGCTGGCCGCACACGGCTTCACCAGCGCGCCGCGCGGGAACGCGCGCTACCTCGTCCGCGTGGAATACTCGACGGCCACGCGGCTCGTGCAGGTGCGGCAGCCGGTCTATCCGGACCCGTACTGGGGGCCTGGGCCGTGGGGTCCGTGGCGCAGTCCGTGGGGGCCCTGGGGCCCGTGGGGTCCGCAATATGTCGAATCAAACGTGCAGGTACCGGTCTATACGTACCACGCCGAGATCGACGAGGCGGCCACCGGAAAGCGCGTCTACCAGGTGACGGCCCAGACACAAGGCGGCGATGGGTCGCTGACGGCCGTGATGCCGTATCTGATCCGCAGCGCATTCGCCAACTTCCCGGCGCCGAACGCGCAGCCCATCCTCGTCGAGCTGCCCGTTGATCCATCGGTGAAACCGGCGCCTAAGTAATGCGCCCGGGTGGGCTTGGCGGCCTCTCTACGTTAGAATGCGTGACCTAATTTGTAGGCCGCCAGCCGTACCCTGCTTGAGCGTTGTCACTCCATCCCACCCCGCGCCGACCGCCACCCCTGGCCGGCGCCGCTTGCGTCCCGTCGCTACCGTCCTGACGGCGCACCGCAACGCTTGCGGCCTCGCTTCCGGTTTCTCCCGGTTCCTCCTGTTTTTTGCCCCTCCGTACCAGGGTGAGCCTGCCTGAGCGCACGTGCGTTTCCGCGGCAGAACACCCCATCAGGATTCATCCATATGAACGACAAGCTTCACGATGCCTCGCCGGATTCCCAAGACAAGGGCGCCGAGGCCGAATTGCGCCGCGCTGCACTCGAATATCATCGCGCCCCCACGCGCGGCAAGATCGAGGTGCGCCCCACCAAGGCCCTGATGAACCAGCGCGACCTGTCGCTGGCGTACTCGCCGGGGGTGGCCTACGCATGTACGGCCATCGAGCAGGATCCGTCGCTGGCGGCCGAATACACCTCGCGCGGCAACCTCGTCGGCGTGATCACCAACGGCACCGCCGTGCTGGGCCTGGGCGACATCGGCCCGCTGGCCGGCAAGCCGGTCATGGAAGGCAAGGGTTGCCTGTTCAAGAAGTTTGCCGGCATCGACGTGTTCGACATCGAGCTGGCCGAGCGCGATCCGGACAAGCTGGTCGACATCATCGCCTCGCTGGAGCCGACGCTGGGCGGCATCAACCTCGAAGACATCAAGGCGCCGGAGTGCTTCTACATCGAGCAGAAGCTGCGCGAGCGTCTAAACATCCCCGTCTTCCACGATGACCAGCACGGCACGGCGATCATTTCTTCGTCGGCGCTGCTCAACGGCCTGAAGGTCGTCGGCAAGGACATCGCCAAGGTGAAGGTGGCGGTGTCGGGCGCGGGCGCGGCGGCCATCGCGTGTCTGGACCTGATGGTGAGCCTGGGCGTCAAGCGGGAGAACATCTACGTGGTCGACTCCAAGGGCGTGATCTATGCCGGCCGCGACGCCAAGATGGAGCCGAACAAGGCGCGCTATGCACAGGACACCTCGGCCCGCACGCTGGCCGACATCGTGCGCGATGCGGACGTGTTCCTCGGCTGCTCGGCCGCCGGCGTGCTGACCGCCGAGATGGTCAAGACGATGGCCGACAAGCCCATCATCCTGGCACTGGCCAACCCCGAGCCGGAAATCCGTCCCGAGGTGGCCAAGGCCGCCCGCCCTGACTGCATCATTGCAACGGGCCGTTCGGATTATCCGAACCAGGTCAACAATGTGCTGTGCTTCCCGTACATCTTCCGCGGCGCGCTCGATTGCGGCGCCACCAAGATCACGGAAGCGATGAAGCTCGCTTGCGTGAAGGCCATCGCTGAACTGGCCGAAGCCGAGACGAACGATGCCGTGGCGCAGGCCTACGCCGGCCAGGAACTGAACTTCGGCCCGGATTACATCATTCCGAAGCCGTTCGATTCGCGCCTGATCGAGAAGATCGCCCCGGCGGTGGCCAAGGCGGCCGAAGAGTCCGGTGTGGCCACGCGCCCGATCCAGGATCTGGATGCCTATCGCGCGCAGCTGAGCGACTTCGTGTATCACACCGGCCTGACGATGCGCCCGGTCTTCTCGGCCGCGAAAGCCAACCCGAAGCGCGTCGTGTACGCCGAGGGTGAAGAAGAGCGCGTGCTGCGCGCCGTGCAGACGGTGGTCGACGAAGGCTTGGCCAAGCCGATCCTGATTGGTCGTCCGCACGTGATCGAGATGCGCATCCAGAAGGCCGGCCTGCGCCTGAAGGCCGGCGTGCATTTCGAGCTGGTGAACCCGGAAGACGATCCGCGCTATCACCAGTACCACACGGCCTACCACGAACTGATGGGCCGCAACGGCGTGACGCCCGACATGGCGAAGTCGGCGCTGCGCCGCTCGAACACGCTGATCGGCGCGATGCTGGTGCGCCTGGGCGACGCCGACGCCATGCTGTGCGGCACGATCGGCCGCTTCGACGCGCACCTGGAGCACGTGCGCGATGTGATCGGCCTGGCGCCGAACGCCAAGGTGTTTGCGGCCATGAACGGCCTGATGCTGGAGAAGCACACGCTGTTCATCGCCGACACGTTCGTCAACGAGAACCCGAGCGCTGAAGAGCTGGCCGACATCACCAAGCTTGCAGCCGAGGAGGTGCGCCGCTTCGGCCAGGAGCCGAAGGTGGCGATGCTGTCGCACTCGATGTTCGGCTCGTCGAAGAACGCGTCGGCCCGCAAGATGCGCGCCGCGTACGACCTGCTGAAGACCGAGGCGCCAGACCTGCAGGTGGAAGGCGAGATCCAGGGCGATGCGGCGCTGTCGGAAGACATCCGCCACCACTTCCTGCCCAAGAGCGCGTTCTCGGGCAGCGCGAACCTGCTGGTGATGCCGTCGCTGGATGCGGCCAACATCGCGTTCAACCTGCTCAAGATCACGGGCGGGCAGGGCGTGACGGTGGGCCCGATCCTGCTGGGCGCGGCCAAGCCGGTGCACATCCTGAACCCGTCGGCCACGTCGCGCCGGATCGTCAACATGACGGCGCTGGCGGTGGCGGACGTGTCGGCCGCGCGCTGATCGGTTGATCGTCGCGTTCGGGCCGCCGCAGCGCGGCGGCCCAATGAAAAACGGCGCCTGGGGAAAGTCCAGGCGCCGTTTTTATTTGCTGCCGACGGCTCAGAACTTCGCGCGGATGCCCACGCCGAACGTGTCGGCCGAGCTCAGGTCC
>NZ_LWRX01000106.1:0-1257 GCF_001683835.1 Ralstonia sp. RL
CTACGCCAATTATCTGAAATTCTTTGAGCGCGCCCGCACCGAATGGCTGCGTGCTCTTGGGGTCGATCAGCAAGCGCTGGCCGACGCGACCGGCGCCATCTTCGTGGTGCGCAGCACCGCTGTGGACTACCGGGCACCCGCCCGCCTGGACGACCTTCTGCAGATCCGTTCGCGTATGGAACGCGTCGGCCCCGCGTCGGTCCAATTCGCCCAGGAAAGCTGGCGCGGCGACGTTCTGCTCGCTTCCGGCACGATCCGTGTCGGATGTGTCGACCGGCTCACATTCCGGCCGACCCCGATTCCCGCTCCCGTACTCGCAACCATCAAAGCCGCCGCATGAATCCCGTCGAGGTCACACAAGATCTGTCGATCGTCTCGTTGGTGCTGCACGCCAGCTTACTGGTCCAGTTTGTCATGGGCCTGCTGCTGGTGATGTCGCTGTTCTCGTGGACGTACATCTTCCGCAAAGCGTTCGCCCTGCGTGCCGCGCGCAGCCAGACCGAATCGTTCGAGCGCGATTTCTGGGCCGGTGGCGACCTGCAGGCGCTGTACCAGAGCGCGGCCAACAACCGCCACAACACCGGGGCGCTCGAGCGCATCTTTGAAGCAGGCATGCGCGAATACCTGAAGGCGCGGGAGCTCCAGCGAGGCGCCATTGCCGATCCGAGCGCCATCCTCGACGCCTCGCGCCGCGCCATGCGGGCCGCGTATCAGCGCGAAATGGATTCGCTCGAATCGCACCTGCCGTTCCTGGCGTCGGTCGGTTCGGTGAGCCCGTACATCGGCCTGTTCGGCACGGTGTGGGGCATCATGAATGCCTTCCGGGGCCTGTCGAACGTACAGCAGGCGACGCTCTCGGCGGTGGCACCGGGCATTGCCGAGGCGCTCGTGGCGACGGCCATCGGCCTGTTCGCGGCCATTCCGGCGGTGATTGCCTACAACCGCTACGCCACGGAAATGGACCGCCTGGCCAACCGCTTCGAGAGCTTCATGGAAGAGTTCTCGAACATCCTGCAGCGCCAGACGCGCTAAGGAGCCCAGCGCATGGCTACCATCCAGCGAACGCGCCGCGCCCGACGGGCCAAGGCAGACATCAACGTCGTTCCGTACATCGACGTGATGCTGGTGCTGCTGGTCATCTTCATGGTGGCCGCTCCCGTGGTGAACCCCGGTGTGGTCAACCTGCCGTCGGTGGCCAACGCCACGCCCCAGCAGACCCAGCCGCCGATTGTCGTGACCATCAAGGGCGACGGCACA